>CANQHK010000069.1 GCA_947623645.1 uncultured Bacilli bacterium | reverse complement strand
ATTCCAGGAAATACAACCTATCATTATACTTTTCAAATGTGGTTAGATTATGATGCAGGAAATGATGCGATGGGAACAGAATATTCTATCCATTTAGAAATTGAAGGAAAAACAGAAATGACTTTGACTTATAATGGAGAAACTCCGACCAATTATATTAGTGCCAATGAAGAAGATGTGTTTACCTTCACAAATTTTAATGGGGGGATAAATCAAACATTTCGCATGTTTAATGTTTATACATATGGAATAAAACCAATAGATTTATTTGAAATGTCTTTTACTTTAGAATATACGGATTTACAAATAGCAGATAATCAAAGAAGTTTTGTTGTTTTTCAAGGAGAAGGAGATGGAACTCATTGGAGCCTTGCTTTTCCATCTTGGGAGCAACATGATCTTGAAGGAAGTGGAACACTCAATGTTCGATATTACTTACAGTTTTCACAAGAGGTTTTAAATAAAAACAAACAATATGATATTTATTTAAGGGAAGACTATTTTACAGCTGGAATGATTAAAATATCCAATGTAAAGTTTAAAAAAATATATGATCAAGAACATGAATTTCAGCAAATTCAAAAGAAACATTATGGAGATACGATAGGAGAATTGCCTGAAAATTTAACGGATCGAAGTTATCAATTTTTAGGGTGGTATCAAGGAGATAACAAGATAACAAATGATACTCCTGTTCCAGAAGTAGATCGTGTTTATCAAGCTAAATGGGAACCTACTCAAAATACTTTAACTATTAACCCAAATGGAGGAAATTATCAAGAAAGTAGTGCTTCCGTAACAAAAAATATAACGGATAAATCTTATACGTTTTTGGACACACCAATAAAAAGTAATTCTACTTTGAATGGATATACTGTAGAGGGAGCGGGAAGTTTTATAGATGGATTACAAACAAAAGATATAAGTGTAGATTCTGATTATCAACAATGGTCTAAGAAGACAGATGAAACAGGAACCTATTTGAATTTTTCTACGAATCAAGAACCTATTTCAGGAGATAGTTGGTTGGATATTCATTTTCCTTCCTATACTTATGTATCCGGGCATACTTATGAAGTTGAATTTAAAGTAAGAATTAACAAATTAAAAGGAACTTTTCTTCAATTTCGTCATTCTAGCTTTTTAAATGATTATGGCATTCGTCCCGATATTCCTGTTCCTCTTGATTATACTAGTGATAGTCCAAAAGGGGAATGGTTAACAGCACGTATGACTCGGACATTTATTGGAACAACAGTTGTACACCCTACAGAGGGAACTAAAACTATTCAACCGAATTTTGAAATATATACGGGTAACTTAAAAAATCAAAATGTAGAAATTGACTTTGATATAAAAGATGTTGTGATTCGAGATCTTTCTGCTGATACTCTTGTTCAAGCAAGTGAACCAACCTTTTACTCAAAATATGGAGATGCTACTTTAACGGCTAATTGGGAATAGTAGAATCTTTCAAACTTGAAAGATTCGTTTTTCTTTGTTTTCTTTGTTTTCCTTGATTATTTTTCATAAAAGTAGTAATATATACATAGGGTGTAAGGTATTTATGAAAGGAGATAACAATGCTAGAGGTTAAACACATTAAAAAAAGTTATAAAACAGGGGATTTTGTTCAGCATGCTTTAAAAGATGTTAGCTTGGAGTTTCGGAAGAATGAATTTGTTGCTGTTTTAGGAGCAAGTGGTTCTGGTAAAACCACTTTATTAAATATTATTGGTGGACTCGATCGCTATGATTCAGGGGATTTAATCATTAATGGAACTTCCACTAAAAAATTTAAAGATCGGGATTGGGATAGTTATCGAAATAATTGTATTGGTTTTATTTTTCAAAGTTATAATTTAATTACTCATATCAGTGTTTTAGATAATGTAGAACTTGGTATGACTTTAAGTGGAATTAGCGCGAAAGAGCGAAGAAAAAAAGCCAAAGAAGTATTAAAGAAAGTAGGGCTTTCTAATCATATTCATAAAAAACCAAATCAACTTTCTGGTGGACAGATGCAACGGGTTGCCATTGCCCGAGCTTTAGCAAACGATCCGGATATTATTTTAGCGGACGAACCAACGGGAGCATTGGACTCTGAAACAAGTGTTCAGATTATGGAACTCATTAAAGAGATTGCTCAAGATAAACTTGTTATTATGGTTACGCACAATCCAGATTTAGCCAATACTTACGCAAGCAGGATTGTTGAAATGAAAGATGGAGAAATTGTTCATGACTCCAATCCGGTTACAAAAGAGTCGAAAAATAAAGAGTTATTCAACATCAAAAAAACTTCCATGAGTTTTCTTACTGCTTTAAAATTATCTTTTAATAATATTCGGACCAAAAAAGGAAGAACGTTGTTAACAGCTTTTGCATCATCGATTGGAATTATTGGAATAGCTTTAGTTTTATCTTTATCCAATGGTTTTGATATTCAAATTAAAAAGTTTGAAAAAGATAGTTTATCTTCTCTTCCAATTATGATTTCATCTCAAGCAATGGATATGAGTGAAGAGGCAATGACGGAGATGATGGGACTTGATAATGGAAAAGAGGACTATACAGATAAAAACGTGGTCTACCCACAAGCACCGATTACTGATACGATGACACATCAAAATATCTTTACCAAAGAATATATGGAATTTATTGAAAACATTGATCCAGAAATTGTTTCCGGAATCTCTTATACGAGAGCAACAGCACTCAATTTAATGCATCAAAAAGATGGAAAAGCAGAGCTTGTCAGTGCTAGTGAGTTTTCGTTTACGAGCATTCCTCATCGTTTGGACGATGATAGTGAAAGTGGTGTCATCGATGAAAATTTTGATATCTTATATGGAACAACAGCGAAAAACAAAGAAGATTTGTTGTTGATTGTCGACTCCAAAAATCGGTTGCCCCAAGATGTAATTGATGCTTTAGGACTTGATAAAACAAAAGAAGAAATTAAGTTTGAAGATATTCTTGGTCAAGAAATTAAAGTTGTCTTTAATAATGATTATTATAAGAGTTTAAATGGATTCTTTATGGTTAATTCTGATTTTGAAGCCATGTATAATGCCAAAGATAACTTAACTTTAAAAGTTGTTGGAATTGCACGAGCAAAAGAAGATAATAAACTTTATAGTGCAACAAGTGGAGTTTTATATACGGAAAAATTAATGAATTATGTTATCGAAAAGAATAATACTTCGGATATTGTAAAAGCACAAAAAGATGCTGATTATAATATTCTAACAGGAGAGAAATTTACAGAAAGTGAAACTAGTTTAACTTCGATGACAAAAGATACAATGCTTGCTTATCTTGGTGCAGATACAACTCCTGTGATGATTCAAATTTATCCAAAAGATTTTGATACCAAAAATCAAATTCTAGAAAAGCTCGATGAATATAATGATTCGAAAGAACAAGATGAAAAAATTCTCTATACTGATATGGCAGAAATGATTTCTTCTTTATCCGAAAATATCATGGATGCAATTACCATTGTTTTGATTGCTTTTTCAGCAATTTCTCTTGTTGTAAGTTCCATTATGATTGGAATTATTACCTATATTTCGGTATTAGAGAGAACAAAAGAAATAGGAGTTTTAAGGAGTTTAGGTGCAAGAAAGAAAGATATTGCTCGAGTATTTAATGCCGAAACATTCATTATTGGAATTTGTTCCGGTGCTCTTGGAATTATCATTGCTCGGATTTTAGTCATTCCAACCAACATTATCATTGAAGCAATGACAGAACTTCCAAATGTTGCAAAATTAAATCCAATTCATGCAATCTTACTCGTTTTAATCAGTGTTCTACTTACTTTAATTGGTGGAGCTATTCCATCTCGCATTGCAAGTAAGAAAGATCCTGTTGAAGCACTTCGAACGGAATAATGTAAAATAAATTATAAAGTCTTAAAAAGAGTTTTTGATACTCTTTTTTCTTTTGCATATACTTTACTAGAGGTGAAGTTTTGATGTTTAAGAAGTTCTTGAAAATGCTTGCAGACCTTTCTTTTTTTACAGCAAGTTACTCCAATAATGTGTTTCCGGAACCATTAACGAAAGAAGAAGAGGAAGTTTATTTGGAAAAGTTTTTTCAAGGAGATAAAGAGGCAAGATGTGTTTTAATTGAAAGAAATTTAAGACTTGTTGCACATATCGTTAAAAAGTTTGATACGAAAACCAAAGAACAAGATGATTTAATTAGTATTGGTACAATTGGTCTTATTAAAGGGGTCGATACGTTTAAAAAGAGTAAAGGAAATCGTCTTACAACGTATTGCGCAAAATGTATCCAGAACGAGATTTTAATGTATTTTCGGGCCAACAACAAAAATAATAAAAATATCTCTTTAAATGAATCTATCGGATTCGATAAAGATGGCAATGAAATTGCAATTATGGATATTTTAAAAAGTCCAAAGCCAGATTTTATTGAAGATATTGATAAAAAAGATCATATTGCTCTTTTAAGAAAATATTTATCTGTTTTAACACCAAGAGAAAAAGAAATTATTGTTCATCGTTATGGTTTAGAAAATCAAGAAGAAAAAACGCAAAAACAAATTGCTAAACAATTGGGAATTTCGAGAAGTTATGTTTCTCGGATTGAAAAACGAGCACTTACCAAAATTCTTCGAGAATTTATGAAAAAAGAAAATCAAATTAAGGGATAATTTTTTTTAAATTTGTGGTATACTAGTGTTGGTGATAGTTGTGAAAAAGTTTTCTTTAAAAAAAATACCTAAAAAATCAATTTTGATTTTATTTTTATGTGTTTTTATTGGAGGACTCTTTCTGATTCGACTATCTTTTTCTTTTGAATTAAAAGGGAAAAATAAAATTACAATTCCCTATCAAACAGAATATAAAGAGGAAGGAGTACAGCTTCATTTTTTGCATCTTGACCTTTCTAAAAAAGTTTCTGTTCAAGGAAAAGTAAATTCAGAAAAACTCGGAACGTATAAATTAACGTATTCTTATAAATTAGGATTTATCCCTGTTAAAAGGGAAAGAGAAGTAGAAGTAGTGGATGAAACAGATCCAGTTATTACTTTAGATGGAAATATGGAACAACAAATTTGTCCGAATGCAACGTATCAAGAAGAAGGATACCATGCAACAGATAACTATGATGGAGATATTACGGATCAAGTAGAAGTGATCGATGAAGGAGATTCTATTAAATATAAAGTGGCAGATTCGAGTGGAAATAGTGCGGTTTTATCCAGAAGTATATTGAAAAAAGATGATGCTTCTCCAACGATTCGTTTAAGTAGTGGCAGCGTTGTTTATGTAAAACAAGGAAATGCTTATAAAGAGTATGGATATACTGCAGTTGACGGATGTGATGGAGATTTAACAAGCAAAGTTGTTGTAGAAGGTAGTGTTGATACCAGTAAACTTGGGACGTATCAATTAACGTATAAAGTAACAGATTCTAGTAATAATACAGCAACGATTACAAGAAAAGTCGTAGTCAATGAAAATAAAACCTCAACATCCTCTGGAAAACCAGGAGTTATTTATTTAACATTTGATGATGGACCTCAAAGTGGTTCGACAGAGAAAATTTTAAATGTCTTAAAACAAGAAGGCGTAAAAGCTACCTTCTTTGTTACAGGAAATGGACCCGATAGTCTTCTGAAAAGAGAATTTGATGAAGGACATACCATAGCACTTCACACCAATACTCATCGATATGAAAAAGTTTATTCAGGAGTCGATGCTTACTTTGATGATTTGAAAAAAGTAGAAGACAGAGTTATAAGAATTACAGGGACAAGCTCTAAAGTCATTCGATTCCCAGGAGGAAGTAATAACACCATCAGCAATAAATATTCTTCTGGAATTATGAGTACTTTAAGAAATCAAGTCGAAGCAAGAGAATATGTTTATTTTGATTGGAATGTAGATGGAAACGATGCTGGAACTTGTGCCAAATCTAGCGTTAAAGATAAGAAAACTTGTGTTTATAATAATGTCACAAAAAATCTTTCTAAAAACCGTTCTAATGTTGTATTAATGCATGATGTAAAAAGTTATACAGCAGAAGCTATCGCAGATATCATTCATTATGGAAAACAAAATGGTTATAATTTTGAAGTTTTAACCAAAGATGTAGCACCCGTTCATTTTAAATAAGAATTAAAAAAACACAGGATGATGATGGAGACCAATAGATCTCTTTTTTTATCGTCTAAAAAAGTAAAACATCGCTAACTTTGAAATTTAATGATGACATTTGTCTTTTTTTTACGAATAATAATATGTAGGAGGTGAAAAAGATGATAAAATATCTTTTCTTAAAATATTTCAAATGAAAG
>CANQHK010000068.1 GCA_947623645.1 uncultured Bacilli bacterium | reverse complement strand
CAACGAAATATTATACAACATAAGTTTGGTGAAATTTCTAATAATGATATGGTGAAATTTTAAAAAAGGATTAACATGAACTATAATCTTTCTTGTCTTTTTTATAATACTGTGCTATTATAAGTGCAGTTTTTTTGAGGAGGAATTTTCTATGAAAATAAAAAATTTAAAATATAATCCAAAGGTACTTGCTATTTTTCTTACTTTTGTTTTAACAGGTAGTTATTTTGTTTTGGATAAAGAAGATTCTAAAAATATAGATACTGTTGTGGAAGAGGAAATAGAAGAAGATTTAGAGGTAAAAGAGGAAGATGTTTTAGAAAATGTTCAAAAAGAAGTTGTTGAACTTATTGAACCTTCTAATAGAAGTGAAAATTTTGAAAAAGTTTATCAAGCTATTTTAAATAATGAAAATTTAACCAATGAAGAAAAAAATAATTTTTTTAAAATTCAACAATATGTTGATGAAAATTTTTACTTAGATGTAGATTCTTTATGCAATCAACTTTTTTCCATTGATGTTATAGAACAAGAACAAGAAGATACGACGTCTTATTATAAGAAATCAGAAAATGTTATTAAAATTAAAGATAGAAGTGTTATAGATTCTATTTCTTATTATGCATATGATTTTAGTGGAGGATTTGATGATAGCCGGTTAACCTTTTTACAGATTGGTTTACCATACCTTCTCTATACTGAATATACAGATATTTCGGAAGAAGATTTGAGCGGTATTCCTCTTCCTGAAAAAAGAATTCCTGTATTTATGACAGAGTGCGTTATCGAAATGACAAGTCCGGAAGTTGTTTTGGAAGCATTTTCTAAAAAAGATCCACAGATTCTTATTCAAAAGTTATCCGAAAATACAAGTGAAGAAGATGCTTGGCGACTTCTTGAAAACTTACAGGATGTTGCAGATTCTTATAATGATTATAAAGAGTACCACTTAAATGTTCCAGAAGACCAAAAGTTTGGTGAGGTGGATTCTGTATTAAGAGAAAGTTATTATAGTGCAAGAAAAAATGCAAATGAAGTATTTTATTCCTTTTTAGATAAGAAGAAATATAGTGATGAAGAAAAGAAATTCATTGAAAATTATTACAAACTTAGTGTTGATGACTGGATTCAGATTTCTACTCTTCCAACTGTTTGTTATAATCTAAAAATTAAGGATGATTATTTTCCGACTGAATTTCTTGGTTGGTTAATGGAAGAAGATGAAGGATTACATTTATCAATTTATGAAAATTTGAAAAATGAAAAGGAAGAATCTAGTGAGGAAAAAGTTCTTCAAAAATAAAATTATAAATTATTTCAATCTACCTATTTGTTGGGTAGATTTTTTTGGTATAAAATCGCTAACTTTGAAATTTTTTGATGACATTTGTATTTTTTTTACGAATAATAATATGTAGGAGGTGAAAAAGATGATAAAATATCTTTTCTTAAAATATTTCAAATGAAAGGAGGAGAAAATATGAATCAAGTAGAAGAAAAAGAAAAGGATAAAAAGGAAAATGGAAATGGAAAAAGAGAGTTTTCCATGCAGAATGACTATTTATTTAAATCGATTGCTTTAGAAGAAGAACAAAAAGAATATATTGTAAAGATTGTTTATGAATTTTTAAAGATACCGAAAGAAATTCTTCGAAAAGCAGATATTGTATCGATGGAATTTGCTAAATCCAATGTCCATGAAAAAGGAAAACGGGGAGATATTATTTTGAGAATAGCAGATGAAAAGATTTATATTCTTTTAGAAATGAATCAATGGAAGTATGATGTCAAGAAAAATATGGATTATGCTTTTACAACCTATATTCAAAATACAACGATTAGAGAAAATAGATACCCCAAAGTATATACGATTAATATTGATGGAGTGAATCAGTATGATGTAAAAGAACCGATTCTAACTTTTGAGATGGCGAATACTCAATATCTTCTACCAGAGTGTTCCGATATAACTTGTAAAAATTATCATTTTCTACTTGAAAATGTAACAAATAAGAGTTATAATATAAGTGAAACATTAAGAAGGTTTGCGAGTGTATTAAAAGCGAAGAGTATAAAAGAAGTAGAAGAATTATCAAAAGGAGATGAAGAATTTATGAAAATGTCTAAAAAAGTTAAAAAATTTATGAGTGATGAAGGATTTTTGCAATATTATGATCAAGCAGAGATTGAAAAAGGAGAGAAAATTTTCCTTTATAATGACGGAAAGAAAGAAGGAGAGAAGATTGGAGAAGAAAGAGGTTTAAAAGCAGGACGAAAAGAAGGAATTCTTGCAACAGCAAAAGAATTTCTGAAGAATGGAGTTTCTATCGAAATTGTTTCCAAATCAACAGGACTCTCTTTAAAAGAAATTCAAGATTTGAAGCCTTAGGGGGTTGAATCAAAATGACAAAATCTTCAAAAAAGTTTATGAATGAAAAATGGTTTCTACAATATTATGATCAAGTAGAAATTGAAAAAGGAGAGAAAATCTTTTTCTACAATGATGGAAAGAAAGAAGGCATTTTAGAAACAGCAAAAGAAATGATAAAAGATAATGTCGACATAAAAAAAATTGTTCAATATACTGGTCTATCTTTAAAAGAAATTCAAGACCTGATGTTATAAAAAAAGAAAAACTTTTTTGACTATGTTGTATTTTGAGCGATAAAATGCTCAAATTCTATAACATAGCATTTTTTTTGGGAAAAAATTCATTTTACATTATTTTACATTATAAATTTTAATTTTTTTGAAAAAGCATGATTTCTACAGTATAATATAGTTGGATGTGAAAGTATGAATTTGTATGATTTTACAATCAACGAACTAGAAGAATATTTTATAGAAAAAAAAGATAAAAAATATCGTGCTACACAAGTTTTTGAATGGCTCTATTTAAAAAGAATTAATGCGATAGAAGAAATGACGAATTTAAAACAGGAAACAATTCAAATGTTAAAACAGGAATTTACCTTAAATACGATCGAACTTGTTCAAAAACAGGAAGATGTAGATGTTAAAAAATATTTATTTAAATTACAGGATGGTGAAGTTGTAGAGGCTGTTCTTATGAAACATATTTATGGGAATAGTGTTTGTGTATCTACCCAAGTTGGATGTAATATGGGGTGTAAGTTCTGTGAAAGTGGACGAAGAAAAAAGGTACGAAACTTAGAAACTCATGAAATGGTCGAACAAATTTTACAAATTGAAAAACTTGAAGGAATTCGAATTAGTCATGTTGTTGTCATGGGAATTGGAGAACCTTTTGATAATTATGATCATTTAATTCGATTTATTGAAATTATTAATTATCCGAAAGGTCTTGCTATTGGAAGTAGACATATTACCGTTTCTACTTGTGGAATCATTCCTAAAATTCAAGAATTTATGAATTTACCTTATCAAGTAAATCTTGCTATTAGTCTTCATGCTCCCAATAATGAAATTCGAAATCAAATTATGCCCATTAATAAAGTATATAAATTGGAAGATTTACTTAAAATATTAAAGGAGTATATTAAAAAGACTAATCGAAGAGTTACTTTTGAATATATTTTATTAGCAGGAGTTAATGATTCGATAGAAAATGCTAAGGAACTTGCACATCTTCTTCGAGGTATCAATTGTTATGTAAATTTAATTCCTTATAATGAAACAAGTTCTATCGATTATAAAAGAAGTTCTAAAGAAACGATTCATGATTTTTATGATATCTTGAAAAAATGTGGGATTAATGTTACAATAAGAAGAGAGTACGGTAGTAAAATTAGTGCTGCTTGTGGACAGTTACGCTCGAAGAGAGAGGAGGGTTAAGATGCAATCATTTTATTTAACAGATTGTGGTAAAATTCGAACCCATAATGAAGATAGTGTCATTATTGTTAAAAACTTAAAAGATGAATATTTGATGGCTGTTGCAGATGGAATGGGGGGACACTCTGCAGGAGAAGTTGCAAGTAGTATTACCATTAGTTATTTGTCCAAACATTTTAAAGAAACTTTTTTAGGATTAACGAAGCAACAAGCAATCGATTGGTTAAAAGAAACTGTAACAGAAATCAATAGTTTGATTTTTCGTTATGAAAAAGATCATCCGGAAAGTAAAGGAATGGGTACTACTTTAGTTGTAGCACTTGTAACGAAAGAGTATATTTTAATTGGAAATATTGGGGATTCTAGTGGATTTGTTATCAAAGATAAAGAACTTCATAAAGTAACTTATGATCATACGCTTGTTAATCTTCTTGTTACAGCAGGAGAATTAACTGAAGAAGAAGCGGTAAATCATCCAAAGAAAAATGTTCTTATGAAGGCACTGGGTGCAAATGATCCGATTGATATCGATATTTTTGATTGTGATATGGAAATTACGGATATTTTGCTTTCTAGTGATGGACTTACCAACATGGTTGATTTTAAACAGATTGAAAAAGTATTACTTAGTGAACGAGAAGTAGAAGATAAAGTAGTCAGTTTAATTGATAAAGCAAATAATCGAGGAGGGACAGATAATATCTCTATTGCTTATCTTAAATTTGAAGAAGGTGAAAAGGAATGATTGAAAAGGGGAAAATCATTAGTGGAAGATACGAAATCATCAAGAGTATTGGTGAAGGTGGAATGGCTAATGTTTATGTTGGATACGACACGATTTTAAATCGAAAAGTTGCCATTAAAGTTCTTCGTGGAGATTTAGCAAATGATGAAAAGTTTGTTCGTCGTTTTCAAAGAGAAGCCCTTTCGGCATCGAGTCTTTCTCATCCAAATATTGTAGAAATGTACGATGTTGGGGAAGATGATGGAATTTATTATATTATCATGGAGTATATTGAAGGAAAAACTTTAAAACAATTAATTAAAAAAAGAGGAAGTATTACTTTAAGTGAAGCCATCGATATTATGCTACAACTTACGGATGGTATTACACAAGCTCATGATAGTTATATTATCCATCGTGATTTAAAACCTCAAAATATTTTGATTAAAGATGATGGAACCATTAAAATTACAGACTTTGGAATTGCTGTTGCACTCAATAGTACACAACTTACGCAGACGAATTCGGTTATGGGAAGTGTTCATTATATTCCACCAGAACAAGCGAGTGGAAAAGGTTCTACGATTCGAAGTGATATTTATGCAATGGGGATTTTATTCTATGAGTTACTTACGGGTTCTCTTCCATTTCGAGGAGATAATGCGGTTGAAATTGCTTTAAAACAAATGCATGATCCAATTCCTAGTGTACGAAAGAAAAATCCATCCATTCCTCAAAGTGTTGAAAATATTATTTTAAAAGCAACGGCGAAGAATCCGAAAAACCGGTACGCCGATGCAAAAGAGATGCATGCTGACTTACTTACAGCTTTAAATGAAGATCGAATTGATGAGCCTCGTTTAATCTTTAAATATCCAGAACATGATGGAGAAGAAAAGATTGTTGTTAAGAAGAAGACAGAACCAACAAAACCTGCTGAAAAGCAAGAAGAAAAGAAGGAAGAGGAACCTGTTGCAACGAAGCTTGAAGAAGACGAAGATAAATCAATTAAAAAAAGCAATCGTATCATCTTAATTTTGATGTCTATTTTTGCAGGAATTGTTCTTTTGGGTGCTATTCTTCTTGTATTGATTCCAAAGTTTACAGAAATCCCTGATGTAAAAGTTCCAGATGTTTCCAAACTTAGTGTCGTTGAAGCGGAAGAAAAATTAAAGAGTGTCGGTTTTGAAGTTGCAATCGAAACAGAAAAAGAAGCCAGTGAAGAAGTTGAAAAAGGAAAGGTTATTAAAACGAATCCTTCGGCTGGAAGAAGTATTAAAAAAGGAACGACCATTACCATTTATGAATCTTTAGGAGAACAGGTTTATGAAATGGAAGATTTTAAAGGTGAAAATTATATTGAAGTTCAAACCATTCTAGAAACTGTTCATAAATTAAAAGTAAATATTGAAAAGAAAGATGTCGATGATATTGATAAGTATGATGAACAAGAAATTATCGATCAAGATAAGCCTGTTGGAACGAAACTTGTAGAAGGGGACGAAGTTACATTATATATTCCAAATATTATCGATGGATATCCTGACTTTGTCGAAGATGGATGGACTGCCGATGAGGTACAAAGTTTCTGTGATAAATATGGAGTTCGTTTAAAAATCGAATATGAAGAAACTTTACAGTATTCTGAGGGAATGGTTATTAGTCAATCTAGAACTCCAGATTCTCCTATTGTAAAAGGTGCAACGATTAAAATAAAAGTTGCAATCGCTCCTACTGCAACAACAGATCCACTAGAACCAACGGAAGATTCTGTGATTAACGATTTATTACCACAGTAGGAGGAAAGATGCAAGGGCAAATTGTAAAAATTATCAGCAATCTCTATTTTGTAGAGAGTAATCATAAAATTTATGAATGCCGTCCGCGGGGGAAATTTCGAAATGAAAAAACAACTCCCGTAGTTGGTGATTTTGTGCGGTTTGATGAAGAGCAAAATTATCTTTTAGAGATTTTGCCAAGAA
>CANQHK010000067.1 GCA_947623645.1 uncultured Bacilli bacterium | reverse complement strand
CTCCTTTATCTTTTGTTTGGCTATTTTAATTATACCACCTTTTTATTTATCAGTCATTATGTTTAACACAACCTTTTGTTAAAGATAAAAAAAATTTATCTTGTAAGAATCAAACTTAAGATTGAAATCAATATTTTAAAAAAAAGTTGCACGTCTTGAAAAAAATATCAAATTAAGATATAATAAATTTATAAAAATAGGAGGAGTAAAAGTATATGAAAAAAAGAAATTTTTTAGTAGTAGCAGGAATGTTGATTTTAATTGGAGGTGTAACAGGTTGTACAAATAAAAATAAAGAGTTGATTTCTTATATGGAAGACAGATACGGAAAAGATTTTACCTATGTTCAAGAAAAAAATAGTGCAACGGGAAGAAAAGATGAATATACGATAGAATTAAAAAGTGAAGAATATCCAGGTTCTAAAATTTTCGCATCTTGGACAAAAATAGATGGGAAAAAATCTTATTCAGATAATTATATGGCCGTTGTCTATCGAGAAGATACTCAAGAAAAAATAGAAGAAGTTATAAAAAAAGTATTCAAGGATTATCGTTTTATTTTTCCAGAATCAGAAATTTTACTAAGCATTGAAGATTTATCTAGTTATACTTTACAATCTTATTTAGCAGATCCTTTAGCTTATAAAAATGTTTATATTTTAACAAGTGAAAATTTGGATAAGTCAAAGTTTCAATTGTTGATGAATGCTTTTTCAACTGCTAATATTTCTGTAAAAGGGCTTGTTGCAGTTCCAACCAATATGGAAATGGCTAGAAATATTTCAGAAGAAGACATAGATAGTTTTTTAGCAAATGATGAAAGAGTAAAGAGTCAAGTAAATTTTAACTTGGAAAATCAAAAATTGATTTATGAAACATGGAGATAAGAATAAAAAAATAAGATTTTAAAAGATTACGCAAAGAATTTACAACGTTTTTATCTTTTTTTAGAAATTTTCTTGTAACAAGATGAAAGCTGTGATATAATTGACATATAAAGTAAGATGGTGAGAATATGAAAGTAAAGAGACGTAGATTTCAAAGAATTTCTATAAAAAGCGATACAAAAGCACCTCAAGAGCCTTTATTTAAACATCAATTTTTAATTATTAGTATCGCTGTTTTGGTAATCGTTGTTTCAGCAATTTCTGGTAGTTTTGCTGTCTTTAGCCAAGTTTCTACAGGAGATGAATATAATGTTATTCAAGTTGGAGATTTGGAACTTAGTTATGTAGATTTAGATGATAAAGGAAATGAACTAGAATTAGTAAGTCAATATCCAATTGAAGATGCTGAAGGGCAAGAGGGCAAACCTTATCGCTTTTCAGTTCAAAATACAGGAACTTTAGTAGAAAAATATACAATAAAAATTGTTCCTGATGAAGATGTCATTACAGCAGATGGATGTAAAGAAAAATTACTTAATACAGACTATCTTCGCTACAGTTTTGACAATAAAGAAGCAAATGATTTAAAAGATGTTAAAAATGTTAAAAATGTTGAAAATACAGAACAAGAAGAATATACTATATTTTCAAGTTCTTTAGAACCTTTTGATATGAATATTCATGAAATAAGATTATGGATTAAAAACGATAGTCCCAATAGTGTTTTAGGAAAACATTATCATGCCAAAGTAATGATTGAAATAGAACAAGGAGAAGAAAATAATCCATATGAAAGACCAATTTATATAGACGGAAGTGGAGCAAATGCTCCAGAACTTTCAAAAGGGTTAATTCCTGTTATTTACCAAGAAGGACGCGGAGATAGTTCAACGGGTTGGGTAGTAGCAGATGCAAACGAAGAGTGGTATGACTATACTAAACAGAATTGGGCGAATGCAGTAACCGTAAAAGAAGGAGAGAGAGAATTTTATATAGATAGTGTTACAGGACAAGTAAAACCAGAAATGGTTGGTCAAGCAATATCAGAAAGTCAAATAAGTACATGGTGGGTATGGATTCCAAGATATAGTTATACAATTAAAAGTCAATATGGAAAAGGTAATAGTGCAACAGCAGCAACCCCTGGAGAAATTGATGTTAAATTTATAAAAACAACAGAAAATGATACAGCAGGAACGGGGACTTATACAGAAGATGATGGCCAAGAAGGAACATGGAAAACACCAGATGGATTTGAATTTGGTGGTAAACAATTACCAGGAATCTGGGTAGGAAAGTTTGAATTAGGTGGAACTTTATCAACTGCTACTTGTACATCTGATACCTGTAATGTATCGAATCTTACTATAAAACCAAATGAAACTTCTTTAACAAATCAAACAGTAAGTAGTTTCTTCTATGCAATAAAGAGTATGCAAAAACAAGATAATCCATTTGGATTTGAAACTGATCAAAATAAAGTGGATGTTCATATGATCAAAAATAGTGAATGGGGAGTAGTAGCATACTTAAGTCAAAGTAAATATGGAAAGTATGGAAATAATGATAGTGCTGAAAAAGAAGTAAGAATCAATAATTGTAGTCAATATAAAACAGGAATTGGAGCAAATAGTCAAGATGCTGGTAGTGGTTCTGATGCATGTACCAATGATGATAATAAATATGATAGTGCAAATGGTCAAGCAGCATCAACGACTGGAAACATCACAGGAATCTATGATATGAGTGGAGGGGCATATGAATATGTCATGGGAAATTTAAACAAAACAACGGGATCTAGTGAGTTCCCGGATGGTTTAGGAGAAATTGATACTAAATACTATGATATATATACGCAAACAACCCCTGCAACAGCCTGTAGTAATGGGGTATGTTATGGACATGCCTTATCAGAGACTTCAGGATGGTATGGCGATAAAGCCGACTTTGTTTCCTCTAGTTCCCCTTGGTTCCATCGTGGCGGGAACTACACCTCTACTTCGAGTGCAGGTGTATTCAGCAGTTACTACGGCAGTGGCGGTGCGAACAGTAACAATTCTTCCCGTGCGTGTTTAGTTGCATTTTAAAAGTTTTTTAGAGATTTAGTGCTTAGGCACTTTTTCTTTTTATTAAAATATGATACAATAAAATAGAAGTGGAGGAAGAGCTATGTATTACTCATTGAATGGTAAAATTATTGCAATAGAAAGTACGTATGTTGTCATTGATTGTGGAGGAGTTGGATATCTTGTTTATACCCCAAATCCATACTCTTTTGAAATGGGACAATTGACCCTTATTTACGTTTATCAACAAGTAAGGGAAGATGAACTTGCTCTTTATGGATTTAAAACCAAAGAAGAAAAAGATCTTTTCTTAAAATTAATCGGAGTAAAAGGATTGGGCCCTAAAATGGCTCTTCCAATTCTTGCAACAGGATCCATTCCAGGAATTATCGATGCAATCAATCGAGAAAATATTTTATATCTTAAAAAATTTCCTAAAATTGGAGAAAAACTTGCCAAACAAATTATTTTGGATTTAAAAGGAAAACTTTATCTGGATACAGAAAATATGGATTCTACAGATACTGTTACAGAACTTACCGATGTTTTAAAAGGACTTGGTTATAAAGAAAAAGATATAAAAGGAATATTGCCACGCGTTGATAAAACATTACCAATTGAAGATCAAATAAAAGAAGCATTAAAATTATTATTACGTTAAAAAATAAAAGACATACTAGGAGGTGCATTTTATGGACGAGAGAATTATCACAGAAGAAGAATTAGAAGAAGATATAGAAACAGAAGAAGATATTCGACCTAGTCATTTGGACGAGTATATCGGACAAAAAGATGCGAAAGAAAATATTGAAGTTTTTATTAAAGCAGCAAAAATTCGGGGAGAAAGTCTAGATCATGTTCTTCTTTATGGTCCGCCCGGACTTGGAAAAACAACACTTGCGATGATTATTGCAAACGAACTTGGAAGCAAATTAAAAACTGCCAGCGGACCTTCCATTGAAAAACAAGGAGATTTGGCAGCACTTCTTTCAACTTTAGAACCAGGAGATGTCCTCTTCATCGATGAAATTCACCGGATGCCTAGAAATATTGAAGAGATTTTATATCCAGCGATGGAAGACTTTGCTTTAGATATCATGGTTGGTAGTGAAGGATCAACAAGAAGTATTCGAATTAATTTACCTCCTTTTACCTTGGTTGGTGCAACAACTCGAGCAGGGGATTTATCCAGCCCTTTAAGAGATCGTTTTGGAATTGTTTGTAAATTAAAATATTATACGATCGATGAACTCGATTTAATTGCCAAAAGAACATCTCGAGTTTTAGAGATGCCAATCGATGAAGATGCTTCCCTAGAACTTGCCAAAAGAAGTCGAGGAACTCCTAGAATTGTCAATCGTCTTTTTAAAAGAGTAAGAGACTTTGCTTTAGTAGAGGGAAAAAATCATATTGATTTAGAATCTTGTCAGAAAGCATTAACCAGACTTAAAGTAGATGATATTGGACTCGATGAAACCGATCATCAATTACTTCTTTCGATTATTCAAAAATTTAATGGAGGACCCGTTGGAATTGAATCGATTGCATCCTCTATCGGAGAAGAAATAACAACCATCGAAGATGTATATGAACCATATCTATTACAAATTGGTCTTTTAAAAAGAACAAGTCGTGGAAGAGTTGTAACAGAACTTGCTTATGAACACTTAAGAATCGATTATCAAAAAGATTTATTTAGTGAAGGAGAATAAAAAGATGGAAGGAAAAATATGGGAAGGAAATATAACTTTAGAAGAAGTAGAAAAAGTAATCAATGATTATGTTGCAGATCAAATACTTGAGGAAGTACCAAAAAAAAGTATCTTAGAAAAATGGAATTATATTCCAATTATGGAAGTAGAAAAATCCAAAGTCATTCAGAAATTTTTAGATGTTGTAGAATATATTGACAATTTAAACCTAGAAAGAGAGATTAAAATTGAATATATTTTAACTTTAGCTTATTTAGTATTAAAAGAAAAATTAAAAATTGCAACGATGAATAACCATAATATTTTTCTTTTAACTGCTTACTTCAATTCTTTTCCAACAGATACCATTACGCCGAGTCTTATGTATTTAAATCAAGAATCTCTTCTTTTCAAAATAAGATTAAAAACACTCGATATTGGGGAAAGAATAAAGATTATGGAATATGTAAATAAAACAAGAAGAAATTTAAATGAAATCATTGCTTGGCTAGAAAATACAGATTATTATGATGTTATAAAGACAGTAGAAAGTTAGGGGATTTTATATGTTAGAAGAATATAACTATGATCTTCCAGAAAGATTGATTCGGCAGACGCCTCTAAAACAAAGAGATGCATCGCGTCTTTTTGTTTTAGATCGAAAAGGAAAAAATGAAGATAAAAAGTTTACCGATATTATCGATTATTTAGAAGAGGGAGATACTCTAGTTTTAAATAATACCAAAGTACTTCCAGCAAGACTTATTGGACAAAAAGAAGAAACGAATGCAGTAATTGAAATTTTGTTATTAAAAGAAATTAAAGAAAATTATTATGAATGTTTAACGAAACCTGCTCGAAGAGTCTCTGTTGGAACGATTATTTCTTTTGGAGATGGCTTATTAAAAGCAGAATGCGTCGAAGAAAAAGAAGAAGGAATTCGTTGTTATAAATTTATATATGAAGGAATTTTCTTAGAAATTTTAGAAAAACTTGGAACGATGCCTCTTCCTCCTTATATTCACGAAAAACTAGAAGATCAAACAAGATATCAAACCGTTTACGCAAAAACTCTAGGAAGTGCTGCAGCGCCTACAGCAGGGCTTCATTTTACGAAGGAACTTTTACAGAAAATCCAAAAAAAGGGAGTAAACATTGCCTACATCACATTGCATGTTGGTCTTGGAACTTTTCGTCCAGTAAATGTTGAAAAAATCGAAGACCATCACATGCATTCAGAATATTATGAAATGACCAAAGAAGTAGCAGATCTTTTAAACGAAACGAAAAAACGCGGAAAAAAGATTGTTGCTGTTGGAACAACGTCTGTAAGAACACTAGAAACGATTTTAAAAAATCATGAAACTTTTGTCCCTTGTAGTGGATTTACGGATATTTTTATCTATCCTGGTTTTCAATTTAAAGCAGTAGATATGTTAATTACCAACTTTCATTTACCCAAATCTACACTTTTAATGTTAATTAGTGCTTTTGCTGGAAGGGAAAGAGTTTTAGAAGCCTACCGGGAAGCAATTCAAAAAGAGTATTACTTTTTCTCTTTTGGAGATAGTATGTTAATCAAATAATTGACAGCTTCTTTTGTTTGTGATAGAGTAGGGCTAATTTTTTAAAAAGAAGATTTTCTTGAGAAAATTTTCGAAAAGTTTTACAAGGAGTGTGTTGGCATGAAAATACAATATGAATTACTAAAGACAGAAAAAAATACGAAGGCAAGACGCGGAAGAATAAAAACGGATTATGGAACTTTTGAAACACCGATGTTTATGCCCGTTGGAACTCGAGCAAGTATTAAAATGTTATCTCCAGAAGAAGTGAAGGAAGCAGGAAGTGGAATTATTCTAGCCAATACCTATCACTTGTGGTTACGTCCAGGAGAAGATTTAATTGAAAAAGCTGG
>CANQHK010000066.1 GCA_947623645.1 uncultured Bacilli bacterium | reverse complement strand
TTATGATTTTATAATGTGAATTTACTTACGGAAACATACTTTTTGTATATTACGAGAATTTACTTTTTAATTCAACGTTTTTTTATCAATGCAAAGTAAAATTTTTTATTTTTTTTTAATTTATTTTTATCGAAACATACGAATTTCAATAAAAATTATTTGGCTCGAAAAAAACTAATTATAGGCTATATTTGGGTTTCAAAAACATCTCTTATTTTGTTCTTAAAAGATCGTGAAAATTATTTTTAAGCTTTTTTATTTTACATGTAAAAAAAATTTAAAATTAAGGTTAACTGCTTAGTCTATTTTTAGAGTCCATTTTTTAAGCAGTTGATTTTTATATAATTAAAGTATAAAACTCCATTTACTTGCAACTTCAAATTCAAACATATTGTTTTTTTATTTTTTTTTTGATATACTTATGATTGTATTATAAGGATGAAGAGGGTAATAAAAATGAAAAAAAAGAGGAACTATAGTGATAAAACAGAAATTTTAGAAGATGATTTTTTAAATGCCCTAGCTATTGAAATCGAAAAAAAATATCCAAATAATACAAACTTAAATACAAATAATAATATTGAAGAAGCTGATAATGTTGAATTATTAGATGATGAAAATTTTCAAGAAAGAAGTGAAGAACAACAAAAAAATATCGACAATACCATTGAGATTTTGGAAGATATTGTTGAAAACCAAGATAAAAGCAAAATAGCTAAAGCAAATTTAAATTCTTTAGATAATACGATTGAAATTTTAGAGGATTTATTAGATGAAAAACAACAAAGTCATGAAAAATCAAAGAAAAGAAATAATCCTGTTAGAAATTTAGAAAATACCATTGAATTTTTAGAAGATTTTCTAATTGAGCAAAGTGGAAAAAAAGATTTTGATAGCAATCGTAAAGTAGATAAAAAAGAGAAGGATTTAGAAGATACCATTGAATTACTCAACGATAAATTTAAGATTTTGTCAAATCCAAATACAAATTTAGAAGATACCATTGAAATTTTAAGGAAAGATATTCCAACTTTGAAAATTAGTCAAAACGAGGAAATAGAAATATTAGAAGAAGAAATAGACGAATTTGAAAAACCATCAAAAAATTTAGAAAATACCATTGATCTATTAGAAATTGTTAAAAAAACTGAACCCATTCAAGTACGACATAGAATTAAACCTAAAAAGCGTCCATGGATTATTTTACTTTCTGTTTGCATTCTTCTTATTTCATTCTTTATTTATAAAGGATTCTTTTGGCAAAGAGACAGCATCAAAACAAATCAACAAATTGAAAAAATTGTTAAAACAACAAAAACGAATCAATCTCTTATAAAAAAAGAGAATATTGCTGGTGCAACAGTTCCTGAAGACGAACGTTATTTTCAGTATTTAGATGTCGATTTTACAGATTTATTAAAACAAAATGACGAAGTAAAGGGTTGGATTAAAGTTCCAAATACCAATATTAATTATCCTTTTGTTCAAACAGATAATAATGAATTTTATTTAAAACATTCTTTTAACAAAAAATATAATTCAGCAGGATGGGTATTTGCGGATTACCGAAATAATTTTGAAAATCCAGATCAAAATACTATTCTTTATGCTCATGGTCGACTCGATAATACAATGTTTGGAAGTTTGAAAAAAGTCGTTGAAAAAAATTGGTATGAAAATATAGAAAATCAATTTTTACAAATGTCAACATTAACTACTAATACGATATGGCAAGTCTTTAGTGTCTATACAATAGAACCTGAGATTTATTATATTACGCCAAACTTCGACACAACCGAAGAATATATTCAATTTTTAGATGATTTGAAAAAACGAAGTGTCCATGATTTTGAAGTATCTTTATCAGAAAATGATCGAATATTAACTTTATCAAGTTGTTATAATAGTACTCTTCGAGTAGTATTGCATGCAAAATTAGTAAATATAGAGCAAAAATAAAAGCACTCTAACAAAAATAATATTTGTTATTGTGCTTTTTTCATACAAAATTTAGAAAAGGATTTCTAATTAACAAGAAACCCATGCACCTAAAATAATTGCTAATAGAATATATAAAACAATTATTATAACATAACCGCTTCCACCTCTTGAGGTATTTTGGTTATTATTTTCACAACACATACGAGACACCTCCTTTAAATTAAATGTATGCACCAAGTATAATTACAAGTAAAATGAATAAAACTAAGACGATTGCAGAATTAGATACGTAATTACCCATATCTTTTCCCTCCTTTTCACTACTCACAGTATTGTATGGTATTTCCAAAAAAATGTGCGGGCAACAAAATTATTTTTGAGAAAACATTGTTTTTTCTTGGAAAGTCTGCTATGATAATATTGTATTTTTAAAGGAGGGCATTATGAAAAAAATACTAATTGGTAGTTTTATTGTATTTTTCCTTGCAACAGGATGTGGAAAAGTAGCAAAACTTGAAAATGGACAAGATGCAGTTGTAACTTTGTCTAATGGGTCTATCTCTGTAGATGATTTGTATGAAAATGTTAAAAATAAATACGCGCTAAATTCTCTACTTGAAATGATGGACAAACAAATCTTAGAAAAGAAATATGGAAAAGATTTGATGGAAGAAGAAAAGAGTGAAGTTGAAAGTCAAATTTCTAGTTGGTTAGATACGTTTGGGACAGAACAACTCTTATTACAACAAACCCAAAGTTATTTTGGTGTTAGTACAATGGAAGGTTTAAGAGAATATCTATCTTTGCAATTTAGAAGAAATAAAGCTGTAGAAGACTACGTCAAAGAAAATATTACGGATAAAGAGATTCAAAAGTATTATGATGATGAAATTTTTGGAGATATTAAAGCAAGCCATATTTTAATTGAACCAGATGTAACAGATGATATGACTACTGCTGAAAAAACTGCTGCTGAAGAAGAAGCATTAAAAACTGCAGAAGAAGTCATCACAAAATTAAAAAATGGAGAAAAATTTGAAGATTTAGCAAAACAATATTCGAAAGATGATGATACGAAAGATAAAGGTGGAGATTTAGGATATTTCTCTCATGGAAAAATGGAAGATAGTTTTGAGAAAGCAACTCTTAAACTTAAGAATGGAGAATATACGACTGAACCTGTAAAAACTTCTTATGGATATCATATTATTTTAAGAGTAGACCAAAAAGAAAAACCAGAATTAAAGAGTGTTAAAAGTGAAATTATCGATAATCTAATGGAACAAAAAATAGATGATGATAGCACTCTACAAATAACTGGTTTGGATGAACTTAGAAAAGAATACAAAATGGATATTCAAGACAAAGAATTAAAAACGCAATATGAAACTTATATTCAAAATGCTTTGAATGAAGCAAAGGACAACGATAAAAACTCAGAAGAATAAAAAAAGACTAACTAGAATTGATTTTCCTAGTTAGTCTTTATATTTTAAAACCTTTTTGATATAATTTTTGGCGAATTCTGTTTTCTAACTCTTTTCCTTGATATTTCTTGGCTAATCTTCTATAAATTTTTTGATATTCCATTTCATAAATCTTCTTTTCATCATAGGAAATATTTTCTAAAATTAATTGTACTACTTCTGAATGATATCCTAAATGATTAAAAAATTGTTGCATCTTTAAACGAAATTCATAAATACTTTTACGATTTTGTTTTAATTGTTTTTGAATTATCTTATTCATTCGCTCTTCTTCCATTTGTGGAGTAAATTGTTTTATTTTTTCTTCTATAGTGTTAGGTAAAATTCCTTTAACTTGTAGATCTTTTTTTATTTTTAAAGGTCCATCTGATGATAAAAGGATTCGATCATGGATATAGCTATCTGTATAAATATTATCATCCAAATATCCTTGTTGTTTTAGCTGTTCGATAACTTTTTCTATTATTTTGTTATCTACCTCATTTTTCTTTAAAATTTCTTTTAATTCTTTGGTTGATCGCAATCTTTTTTTCAACTCTTTAAGAGCAATATTATAAGCTTTATATTGTACGTTTTCTTTTTCTAATTGATTGATTTGTTCAATAGAAATTTCTTTTTTCATTAGAAGTTCATATTTTAAAATTAGTTCTTCGTGAATTTCAAAAGAAGAATCTTCTAATAATACTTTGTACATCCCGTCTTTCAATTTTGAAAATTTTTTTATTACCACAACGATCACCTAAAAAAAGTATAACACCAGAATAAATGTTCGTCAATTAAAATGACAAAAGAAAAAAAGATTACTCAGAATCTTTCATAAGTATATAGCCATCTGCAACTTCTTCTAAAGCTCTTCCTAAATTCTTTTTAGAGATATAGTATTTGACTGGCATTTGGAAATTTTTTTCCTTTGTCATCTCTTTGCTTCGTTTAGCAATAATATGAACAAGTTGATATTTTGAATCTACAATATTTAAAATTTTATCGATTGATGGATATATCACACCTATCACCTTCCCTATTATTATCATAAACTGATTTAAAAAAATGTACAATAGTTTTCTAATAATTAGACAAAACTTTACATCAAAGAAAAAAGACCAAATGGTCTTATCTAAAATTACAGCATGATCCACAGTTGATTGTGCTACAAGTATTTTCTTCACAGCAAGAATAAGATGGTTGATAAGTATGACGGAAAATGTGGTGATTAATTACTTTTGTACGCATTGGACAAACGTGTGGAACTTCATGCATAATGGTTCTATGAATTTGTCTTTCTTGCATAGGTTCAACGATTGGTGCTTGTGTAGTTCCACCCATAACAGGTCCCATATTACCTCCCATATTTCCCATCATTCCTTGATTAAGACTTACGTCCATATCAACATTCATCGTATCAGCATTAAATTCTGCATTGAATTCATTTTGTCTTGATGACTGACAACAATTTCTATCAAACATTTTTTGTTCCTCCTTTATTATAATGTATTCGCCTTTTGGCATTTGATATATTTTCTTTGCCTAAAATTGCTGAATTCTTTTTTTATCTTTGTAAATTTAATATCGAGGTTTATTTTGCTTTTTCCACAACAAAAATAGAAAGACCATAAACCTATGAATCTTTCTACTTCAATATATGATTTTATTTTTATTCAATGACTAATTCAATTCGAAACCGTTTATTATCTACTCTTCTTAAATATACAGTTTTTCCGGCAATTGTTGCTCTTTGGTCTACCTTTGTGTATAAAACATCATTTAATTCTCCGTAGTCTTCTCCACCATCTCCTGTTGTTTTAATATAAATTGCATAGATTCCCTTTGGCAAAGAGGATATGTCTATTTTAGTATCAAACCATGCCCTTGTTTTATCTTTTCCATCACTTGCTCGAAGACTTACAACATAATCTCCGTTTGTAATGGAACCAGCATTATAGGTATAGCGTTCAAAAGAAGAAGTATTTTCTAAAATAATTTTACGGTTTACATCGACTCCTCTTCCGTATCCTACTCCAACACTATGAGAAGTTCCGCGAATATGTAATGTATTTCCAGAAAATTCTAATTTTTCAAAAGAATTAAACATCGTATCTATGGTAGGTGGCATAGCTGTTGAGATTAACCCTGCATCTCGAACAGTTACTTCCATCGGAACATTTTTATCATAATAGTTCATTTGGAAATCGAATCCTTTTCCATTGGTTGTTGTAAACTTTCTTATCATATCTTTAAAGAATAGATTATTAAAGTTTGCTCTTGTTCTGTTTACTCCATTGGATTCTTCAATATATACTTGATAATCTCCTTGAGGTAAGGTAGAAACATCAATACTTCCTTTAAACCAACCTCCCGAATAGTCATATCGAGTTTTCTCATCAGAGTTCGTCATTTCAAATGGAGTAGAAGAAGTCCAACGATCTAATTGATAAATATATTCTTGTGAAGAATTTACATCTTTAAATATTAGACGATGAGATATATTATCACTAATTCTATTATTCATTCCAGTCATTGCTAAGAATCCACTTACTTGTAATAAATTATCTTTATAATTTAAAGATTCAAAATAATATAAATTTCCATTTTTCATGGATAGATTTCCTGCTGGATTATTGGTTGATGGAGCATTATCATTCTCTGGTTTACTTGGATTTGTAGGAGTTGTAGGCGTAGGTGTTGGAGTATTACTAGGCGTTGGTTCAGGTTCTACTGGCGTTACTACCTCTCCATATTTTACAATGTCCTTTGGATTTTTTGGAGAAGTTTGATTAATCTTTGTGAAATATGCTGCTGGAACATACACATAACTATAATCCCATCCATAAGAAACACGAGGATTTGATTTACTACTACCTGTATATTCTAAAGATGTATCCAAAGTTGGGTCACTCATAACTTTATACCAAGTTGTATTCCCGTTGACAGCATCTCCTTGAACTTCTTCAACAATTACAATTGGTGTATCCTTTAAAGTTAATTTATAATAACTACTAGAAACATTTAATCCATTATTTTTAGGGCTTTTCTTTGGATAAACAACCGTTGTACTATCATTTTTTACAGCGAGTGAATAATAATTATAATCTTGTAATCCATAATAGGAATCTAAACGATAGTAATAAGATGCTGCTTTTTCTCCCCAATAAGGATCAGATGCATATTTTACATTTAATCCCGTTGCTTTATTTCCTAAGTTTGCACCGTTAAATCTTTTGGAATAATCTCCAGGTTGTAAATATCCATAACTTAGCCATTTGTATGCATGAGCATGAATAC
>CANQHK010000065.1 GCA_947623645.1 uncultured Bacilli bacterium | reverse complement strand
GCCTACGATCAATTTATATTACAAAACTAAATTCTCCTTTTTCTTCATATCGAGAATTTAACTTTTTATTCTACAAAATAAAAAATTTTTTCAAGAAAAATAAAAAAGGCTTTACTTTTTTGAAAAAAAAATATATAATCTTAATTGTTACAGAACTTTGAGCAGATAGAAGTAGGAAAAGACTTGGAATTTTTAGAGAGATTGTGGTGGGTGTAAACAATTATTCTTTCTTTTTTGAAAGTTCGTATCTGTTAGTTCCTTAAAGATTTTCTTTAAGCGTATTTTCCTGCGTTAAAGGGTAAGAGATAGAAATTAAGAATCTATGAAATAAGGTGGTACCACGGCATTGTCGTCCTTATATGGATTCTTTTTTTTATTTTAGAAAGAGAGGAAAGAATATGAATAAGAATGAAATTATTCAAAGTTTAGAAGAAGATTTAAAAAGTGTTACCAAATTGCCAGATCTTTTTAATGTTAAAGCAAAGTATCTTGGAAAGAAAGGAATTGTTACGGAGTTAACGAGTAACATGAAAGATCTTTCCAATGAAGAAAAAAAGGAAGTTGGAAAATTTGCTAGTGAAGTTCGTATGGAGGTTACTTCTCGTTTAGAAAAAGTACAACAAGAGATTGAAAATCAAATTTTGGAAGAAAAACTTACGAAAGAATCGATTGATATTAGTTTGCCAGCAAAGAAAATTTCTAGAGGATCTAGACATCCATTTAACCGAATTATTGAAGATGTTGAAGATTTCTTTGTTTCCATGGGGTATGATGTTGTAGATGGACCGGAGATTGAAACGGATGAAAATTGTTTCCAAAGATTGAATGTTCCGATTGGACATCCAGCAAGGGACGCACAAGATACGTTTTACATCGATTCTGAATATTTACTTCGGACGCAAACTTCGAGTGTTCAAGCAAGAACGATGCAAAATAATCAGGATAAGACTCCAATTCGAATGATCTGTCCGGGAAAAGTTTACAGAAGAGATGATGATGCGACGCACTCTCATCAATTTGGTCAAGTAGAGGGACTTGTCGTTGATAAAGATATTTCTTTGGCTGATTTAAAGGGAACTTTGGAATTGTTCGCGAAAAAGATGTTGGGAGAAAATACAAAGGTGCGTTTTCGTCCTAGTTACTTTCCATTTACAGAACCTTCTGTTGAAGTGGACGTTTCTTGTTTTAAATGTGGTGGAACGGGATGTGCTTTGTGTAAACAGACGGGTTGGATTGAACTTTTAGGAGCTGGTATGGTTCATCCTCACGTTTTAGAGATGGGGGGATATGATCCTAAAGTTTGGACCGGATTTGCTTTTGGAACAGGACTCGATCGTCTTGCCATGTTCCGTTATGAAATTCCTGATATTCGTTATTTATATACCAATGATATGCGCTTTTTAAAACAATTTGATAGAAAGGATGAGGAAAATGAAATTAAGTAGAAATTTTGTATCCGATTATGTGGATATTCCTGTTGACTCTGAAACTCTTGCTTTGGATATGACGGGAATTGGAAATGAATACGATACTTGTTCCAAACTTATTCCTGCAACGAAGCTTGTTATTGGAGAAGTTTTAGAATGTGAGATGCATCCAGATAGTGATCATTTGCATGTTACGAAAGTAGATGTAGGAGGAGAAGTTTTACAGATTGTCTGTGGTGCTCCGAATGTTCGAAAAGGACTTAAGGTCATTGTTGCGCGCGATGGTGCTGTTCTTCCTGGTGGTGTGATTAAAAAAGGAATGATTCGTGGTCAAGAATCGAATGGTATGATTTGTTCTATTCAAGAATTAGGACTTGAACATAAATTTTTGAAAGAGGAAGATATTGCAGGAATTCATGAACTACCTCTAGATGCTCCGGTTGGAGAAGATCCGATTTCCTATATGGAAATGGACGATGATGTCATCGATTTTGAACTTACTTCGAATCGAGGAGATCTTTTAAGTATTTTGGGTATGGCTTATGAAATCGGTGCTCTTTATCGGAAAAAGGTTCGTCCAATAGAGCTTTCTTTCCTAGAAAAGGGAAAAGATTTTACCAAAGATTTTCAACTTTCTGTTGAAACGGAAAATTGTCCTTTGTTTTTAGTTAAGAAAGTTTTGAATGTAAAAATTGGAGAAAGTCCTGCCTTTATTAAAAATCGCCTTATTGCATCAGGAATTCGTCCAATTAATAACGTTGTCGATATTTCCAACTACGTTATGTTAGAGACCGGTCAACCACTGCATTATTATGATGCCAACCGTTTAGGGGATAAAATGATCGTTCGCATGGCAAAAGATGGGGAAGAACTTACAACGTTGGACGGACAAAAGCGTGTGCTATCAGAAGAAGATATTGTCATTGCAACACCAAAAGAAGCTGTCGGACTTGCTGGAGTTATGGGTGGACTCACTACAGAAATTGAAGAAGATACCACTGATATTATTATTGAAGCTGCTATCTTCCATCCAACTTTAATTCGTAAAACTTCCAAGAAAGTTCTAAGAAGTGAAGCAAGCAATCGTTTTGAAAAGGGAATTGATCCAAAAAGAACGTATATGGCCATGATGCGAAGCTGTCATCTTTTAGAAAAATATGCCTCCGCAACCGTTGCATCGGGAATGATCGAATATAAAAAAATCGATATGGAAGATAAAGTTATCCCCATTACGGTGGATAAAATTTGTAAGATTTTAGGAATTTCTATTTCTTTGGAGGAAATTTTAGAAATTTTTGATGCTTTAGGTTTTTCTTGTAAACAAAATAAAGATCTTTTGGAAGTTACGGTTCCAACTCGAAGAATTGATATTTCCATTCCAGAAGACTTGGTTGAAGAAGTTGGTAGAATTTATGGAATTGACAATATTCAAGGAAAAACGATGACGCTTCCTGTAAAACCTGGATTTGTTCAAAAAAATCTTCGGACAGTTCGAAATAAACTTGCAAGCCTTGGTCTTCATGAAACCTTAACATATGCTCTTATTTCAAAAGAAGAAGTGGATTCTTTCACGAATGAAGAAGTCGAATATATTTCTGTTTGGATCCGATGAGTGAAGAGAGAACTACGCTTCGTTATAGTTTACTTCCATCTTTACTTCAAGTTTATAAATATAATCGGGCAAGAGGGGATAAAGATATTTCTATTTTTGAAATTGGTAAAGGATTTTATAAAAAAGATGGACAATATTTGGAAGAAAATAAACTTGCTGTTTTAATGAGTGGTGATTATCTTTTAGATATTCAAAATACCAAAGTTGATTTCTATGTTTTAAAAGGAATTTTAGAAGAGGTTATGGAATATTTCGGATATACGAATCGTTATCATCTAGAAAAACAAACTCTTAAAAATTTACATCCAGGACAAAGTGCAGTGATTTCCCTCAACCATACTCCAATTGGATTTATCGGTCGTGTTCATCCATCTTTCTTAAAGGATGATGTCTATGTTCTCGAACTTCAATTAGATACTTTGTTGAGCTTTAAGACAAAGAAGATGCAATACAAAGAAATTACCAAATATCCATCCATTGAAAAAGATGTTGCGTTCGTTGTTTCTAAAGATGTTTTCGCAGAAGAAATTATGGAAGTTATAAAACGCGCCGGTGGAAAACTTTTAACGGATATTCGTATTTTCGATGTTTATGAGGGAAGTAATGTCGGAGAAAATGAGAAATCTCTTGCATTCAAACTTACTTTCCAAGATGCAACGAGAACGCTCGAAGACGGTGAAGTTATGGAAATATTCAATAAAATTATCGAAGAAGTTACGAAAAAATTATCCGCTAAAGTTCGGGATCAATAAATCGATGAAAAACAGTTTTTAATCGCTCTTTAGGACATTTTTCCTTCTATTGTCATATAATTTTAGGAGGACTTAAAAAATTCTAAAAAAAGATTCTTTCTTTAGAAAAAATAACTTTAAAGAAAAAATCTTCATGAAAAAATACTATCAGAAATGGGGTTATTCTTATGAATACAAAATTAGGAAAAGATATTTTTTTAGAAATTCTGGATGCCTATCAAAAAAAAAATATTACTCAGCAAGAGTTTTATACTTTATTAAATGAAAAAGAAACTGTTGTTATTTCTCCCATTCTTTCTATTTTAGAAATGGGAGAGTTCGATAATCGGGAACAATTTTTTAATTCTTTGCTAAAAACAGAGTATATTCACCGTGTACTCAAAGTTTTAAAAAAGTTCCCATCGTATCGAAAAGATTTGGAAAGAAGAGATTTTTTACTTACTCATTCTTTTCTAAAAGTCTACGATTTTCAGGTATTATTAGATGATCGAGTATTTTACAATCCTTTGTTTTTAAAATCTTATGAAAAGGGAGCTGTTTCGATTTCTAAAGATATTGCTGTCTTTTTAGAACAAAACCCTACCTTTTTAGATTTTGAGGAATATCATCCTATTTTTTCAAAAATGCTTCTTATGAATAAAACATCTTATTATCAATTTCTTCCTTGTTTACAAATACCAGAAATTCTTCAAAATAAAAAATTTCTTTTCCATTTGGCAGAATTTTATTACTTGGGTGGAAATTCTTCATTGAATGTTTCTTCTGTTTTAGAAAGTTTATCGAAAAATCCTTCTTGTACTTTAGTAGATTTTATCGATTCTCTTAATCTTAAATTTGAAATTAAAGATCAGCAAGAAAGAGAAGGAGAAATCTTAGGAACTTTTCAATATCTATTTTCTCTTCCTGAAGATTTTTATGAAACATCTTCGAAAGAATTTATTTTATTCGTTACCAAAATTCAGAGTGGCAGAAATTTTTCACAGGATACTTTAAAAAGAGTTTATCAATTGAAGAATGATGATCAAGGTCGAATGCAACTTTTAAGATATTTTGAAAAAATTGCAGCTTTTACGCATCCATTTTTACTTTTAGGATTAGAAGAAGGAATTATTCAAGAAAAGGATCTTATGGAAATTATTTCTTTTCCATTTCGAACGGTTTCTGATACGGTTCATTTTATTGCAGAATCTGCTTATCAAAAGAATCGAGAAGATTTGTATTCTACCTTTTTCCCTTATTTTTCAAAAGAGTTTTCTACGGATTTTTGTACCTATTTAGATACGCATGAATTACTAGAAGAAGATCTTTTAAAAATAAAACAGATTGTTCAAGAAGGTCATTATGTTTTTGATGGAGAAAAATTTCTTTTAGATACCTCTTCCTTCCTTTCAAATTCTTCTGAAGAAGTTTTAAAGAGTGAAGAGATGAAATCTGAAAAAGTGAAGAAAATAGGGTTAGTTCAAAAAGTTAAAAATTTATTTCAATAAGAAAAAGAGTGAATTTTAATGATTCGCTCTTTTTACACGTTCTTCTAAAATTTCTAGAATTTTTTGTCTGGTCTCTTCCTCGGCGTCCTGCCACACAAGTTCAAAAAATACACCCATTCCAGGGAGAGTTATTTCATCATTGTTTGCAATCGATTCTTCAATTGCTGCACGGAGAGTATTGATGTCATCTCCTTTAAAGTTATTAATAATATGACTTCTAATATCAATATTCATATCTTTCATCCTTTCTATCTATATTCTGTTTCAAACTTTCTTGTTTTATACATTTTTTTCATCTTGTGGTATACTTATATAGAAAGGTTGGAGAAGTTTTGTTATGAAAATTACTATAGATGATACAACATATCCTATTGAAATTGTTCGAAAAAAATCCAATAAAAATACGTATTTTCGAGTTAAAGAAGATGGAACACTCTATGTTACAACAAACTTTTTTGTTCGGGATAAAGAAATTGAAAAAATGATTCAAAAAAATTTAAAATCGATTGCAGTTCTTTATCAAAAACATTTTACGAAAAAAGCGAATAATGAAGGGTTTTATTATCTTGGAAAACGCTATGAAAAAGTCCTTGTACAGGGAACGGATATTATTTTGGGAGAAAATAAAGTTTTTGTAGGGAAAGATGCTGATTTTGATCGTTGGTATAGAAAGCAAGCCAAAGTTTTATTTCAAGAACATTTCGATGATTGTTATGCTAATTTTACAAGAAAGATTCCTTATCCAAAACTTCGGATTCGTAAAATGACGACAAGATGGGGTGTTTGTAATCATCGAGATATTGTTGTAACTCTTAACTTAGAACTTATGAAACGAGATATTTCTTGTCTTGATTATGTAATTTATCATGAATTATCCCATTTGGTGGAGGCCAACCACTCAGAAAGATTTTGGAAGATTGTAGAAGAAAATTATCCAAATTATAAAAATGTACGAAAAAAAATGAAAGACTATTAATAAAAATATTGCATCTTTTTTTTGATTTGTTTATAATTATATTATAATGGAGGTACAAAAGATGAAGAAAAGAAGAAGAACATTCACTGGGGGGGGGTATGTAACACAAAATAATTCTTATGAAAGAAAAAAGAGAAGGCGTTTTTTTGTTTTTCTTTTGTCAATGAATGTAATGACCATCTTTTTTGTTGTTCTTTTTTTAAATCAATCTTATGCCTATCTTTATAAAGCTTTACAGGGGGAGCGAAGATATAGTTTAACGATTAAAGGTTATAATTTAAGATTGGATGAATCTTCAACTTCTCAAGATATTCATTTGGAAAATAGTGAACCAATATCGGATGATGCTGGAAAAAATACGACTGCTTATCTTTTTGATGTTATTAATGAGGATTCTAGTGTTACAGGATATATTTTATATTTAGATGATGCTGTTATAGACAATGAAGTTCTTCGAATAAAAGATACGATTGTACGATATCAGTTGATGAAAGATGGAGAAGAAAAATTAGGAACTTTATCAGAATTAGGTGTTAGTCCTTTTCGAATTTTAACAACAGGGATTATTGAAGGAAATTCTACGGATCATTATTCTTTGAGATTTTGGATAAAAGAAGATGCGGATGTTTATTCTAATCAGATATTTTCTGTAAAA
>CANQHK010000064.1 GCA_947623645.1 uncultured Bacilli bacterium | reverse complement strand
ATTTAACAGATGGTCTTGGAGCAGGAGCAAAACCAGAAATTGGAAGAGAAGCAGCAGTAGAAAGTAAAAAGGAAATTGAAGATGCCTTAGCAGGAGCAGATATGGTTTTCATTACTTGTGGTATGGGTGGTGGAACCGGAACTGGAGCAGCACCTGTTGTTGCAGAAATTGCTCAAAGCTTAGGAGCACTTACGGTTGCAATTGTCACAAAACCTTTTGGATTTGAAGGAAAGAAAAGAATGGACAATGCTCTATCTGGAATCGAAGAGTTAAAGAAACATGTCGATACCTTAATCGTTATTCCAAATGATCGATTAAGAGAAATTATCGATAAGACAACACCAATGCTAGAAGCTTTCAAAGAAGTTGATAATGTTTTAAGACGAGGTGTTCAATCAATATCTGATTTGATTGCAGTAGTTGGACTTGTTAACTTAGACTTTGCAGATGTTAAAGCAGTCATGGAAAAGAGCGGAAATGCAATCATTGGAATTGGTATTGGAATGGGAGAAGACAGAGCAATCGAAGCAGCAAAACAAGCGGTATCCTCTCCACTTTTGGAAACGTCTATTACAGGAGCAACCGATGCTATAATCAATATTACTGGTGGAGTTAACTTAACATTGTTTGAAGCAGAACAAGCAGCAGAAGTTGTACGTGCTGCAGCAAATACAGATATCAATACCATCTTTGGTTCTGTTATTAATGAAAACTTAACCGATGAAGTGATCGTTACCGTTATTGCAACTGGATTTGATAAAAGTAAAAAAACAGTTCCAGAATCTGCGTACAATAATGTTCAAAATACAGCAACAAGAAGAAGTGATTCAAGAGATGTTGAAGTGATTGACAGTTTTGATGATGAAGATGATGGGGATGATGATGACTTCCCAGTCTTCTTAAGAAATAGAAATTTTTAAGATGTAAATTAAAATGTAAAGTAGGAAAAAGATCCTACTTTTTTCTTGACATTTTCAATGGGGGGGGGGGTAGTATAGTAATTAGAAATATAAAAAATAATATTTACAGTGATGTGAGTTCGTGATAAAATAGAATTGTATAAATGATAAGAATAGACATAAGAATAGACAAAATATTTAGGATAGAAATGTTATATTTATAAAAAAGTAGTTTATAGGAGTTGACGAAAGATGAGTGAAAAAGAGAAGAAAAAACAAATAGCAAAAATTAGTATATTTATAACAAGTATATTTGTTATCTTTTTAAGTATTACCTATGCTTTTATTAATTTAACCTTGTTTGGAGCCAAAAGACAAGTAATTACGGTGGGTGATTTAAAATTAGATTTAAAGGAAAAAGATGAATTAACGATCAGTAATGCACTTCCTATGTATGATGATGTTGGTTTAATTCAAGAAAAAGGATTTAAATTTGATTTAATCAATGAAGGAGATAAGAAAACAGGATATGTATTAAAACTAGAAGAAATTGAAAAAGAAGGAGTAACAGAAGAAAATAAATTATCGGAAAGTATTGTTCGATATGGTCTTATTAAAGGAAAAGATACAACAGTTGATTATATTTCCAGTATAAAAGGAAAAGATTATGCAATTGATGAAGGAGAAATTAATGGAAAAGAAACGATTTCCTATGAATTAAAACTTTGGATTGATTACAAAGTAAAAGATAATTCATTAATCAAAGATAAAAGTTTAAGTTACCGAGTAAAAGTAGAAGCAACACAAGAGATAACAAGAGCAAAATTTACAGTTAACTTTGATACAAAAGATTCTTCTATTGAAGTATATGAAGGATTAACCTATGATAAATTACCAACACCTCAAAAAGAAGGATATGAATTTTTAGGTTGGTATACAGAACCTTCTGGAGGAGGAGATTTGATTCAAAAAGATAGTGAAGTGATTCTAAAGAATTTAACTTTATATGCAAAATGGAATATAATTTGTAAAGCAGATACGATTGAATCAGATGAAAGTGGAGCAAATGCACCAAGTGTAGCAAACGGAATGATTCCTGTTGTATATGCAAGTAATTGTAAAATGTGGGTAAAAGCAGATCAAGAAAATGGTTGGTACGATTATAACAAACAGAATTGGGCGAATGCAGTAACTGTAAAAGCAGAAGGACAAGATACCAGAGAGTTTTATCAAAAAGCAGAAGCAGGAACGCCTATTCCAATGTCAGATATCAACACGATGTGGGTATGGATACCAAGATACAGTTATACAATTAAAAGTCAATATGGAAAAGGGGAAAGTGCAAGTCAAACAACGCCAGGAGAAATCGATGTGAAATTTGTAGATACTACTGAAAACGGAGAAGGAGCAGGTACTTATACGGATGAAAATAATATAGATACTACTTGGAAAATACACCCTGCCTTTCAATTTGGAAACACAAAATTATCAGGAATCTGGGTAGGAAAGTTTGAATTAGCAGGAACTTTAGGAAGCACTTGTACAAATGCAAATTGTGATATATCAACTCTTATGATAAAACCAAATGTAACTTCTTTAGGAAATCAAACAATAAGTAGTTTCTTCTATGCAATAAAGAGTATGCAAAAAAAGGATAATCCATTTGGGTTTGAAACAGATCAAAGTAAAATGGATGTACATATGATCAAGAACAGTGAATGGGGAGTAGCAGCATACCTTTCTCAAAGTAAATACGGAAAATATGGAAATAGTGTATATGAGGCAACTGAAAAAGAAGTAAGAATCAATAATTGTAGTACCAAAACAACAGGAATTGGGGCAAGTAGTCAAAGTGAAACTGTATCTGATACAACTTGTAATGCTTTAGAAAATCAATACAATGGTATCCATGGTCAAGCAGCAAGTACCACTGGAAATATCACAGGAGTATATGATATGAGTGGAGGAGCATGGGAATATGTCATGGGAGCTCTAAGTGATGGTCAAGAACCTGCAAAGCCAACAATAGAATATTCTGGATTTATTGTAAATGGAGAGACTAGTCAAATTCCAGATGCAAAGTATTATGATTTATATACGACAGCAACATCTAAAACAGCTTGTAGTGATGGAATATGTTATGGACATGCCTTGTCAGAAACGTCAGGATGGTATAATGATTACGCTAACTTTGTACTCTCTAGTAACCCTTGGTTCATGCGTGGTGGGCACTACAAGGATACTTCAGGTGCAGGTGCATTCAGCTTCAGCTATTGCGTTGGTAGTGCGTACAGTAACAATTCTTCCCGTGCAGTGCTTGTCGCTCTAGGAACTACATCATGACCAACTATGAATAGCAGTTATTTGTTTAGTGTTGATTATCTCTTCCAATAAAAAAGGAACTATTCAGAAAGTTATTTAATTTCCAATAGTTCCTTTTCTAATTATAACTTTTTTCTATCCTTTTAATTAAGATAATTGAATTCCATCAATACTTGTATCATAAATCCATTTTTTTAAATCTTCCTGATCTCCTGTTTCGTAAAATCGAATTAATTTTTCAAAAAATGTTGGCTGATTTTCTTGAGAGATTGTTATGATTCCACAACCATTATCAATCATGATTTTATTAGCAAATAACATAGCGACACGTTTATTTCCATCAATAAACATCTGCTTTCTCATAATCCAAAGCATAACTTCGATAGCAATTTCTGTTTTCGTTTTTTCGGTTTGTTCTAATAATTTTTGTAATTCCTCTTTAATTTGACTTTCGAAAGGAAAAGTTGGTTTCCAAGAAGTTCCACCAATAGCAACAGGAGTGTTTCTTAACTTCCCTAAATTTTGATCTAAAACTAATTTATCGCAAGTTAATTTATGTAAATGACAAAGTATTTTAAAATCATCTTCCATTTTCTCATTTTCAAGAATAAATTGCCAGGCATATTTTAAATTATTAATAGCAATGATATTATCCACTATAAGACCATTTACAATCCCTCCATCATAGATTGCTTGCGTTTCAAAATAAGTAATTTGAATTCCTTCTAAATTAGCGCTTTTCCAGATATAATCTACAATATTTCTTTTTGCAACAAATATATTTTGTTCTCTTGTTAATTGATATTTATTTTCCATAATACCTTCATTCCTTTATTATTTTAATATGATTTTTACATTTCGTTATTGGTTGGATACGTAAACTATCTTTGTAATAAAAAATATACTATATTTTACCCGTTTTTAAAAGCTTTTTGAATCAATTTTATGAGTTTTTCCGTCTTTTTTAAATTTGTAAACTAAAAATTATCAGAAGATAAAAAAGATGAATAAAAATAAATTTATTCTTTCCTGATTTTGGTAGAATTATGTAATTTTTGTGAAAAAAATTACTTTTTTCTTTACTATTTGACAAAAAATAACTATAATAAAAAATGGTGTTTGAAAATGAAAGCAGTAAAAAATATATTTAAAAATAGGACAATTTTATTTTTTGTTTATTTGTTTACAGTAGAAATATTATTTAAAGTATTAACGGGAACATTTACTTTTTCTTATGCTCTTCTTAGAATTTTTATTAGTTCGTGTATTTTAGCAGGAACAGTTTCTTTAATTTCAAGATTTATAAAGAAGCCAATCCTTCAAAAAATCTTTTTCATTCTAGTTGCTCTTCTTGTTTTTATCTATGCTCTAGCGCAACTTGGCTTTAATAACTTTTTAGGAAACTATGCTTCTCTAAATACATCGAGTCAACTTGGAAAAGTTACTAGTTATATTAAAGATTATCTTTATAGTTTTAAAGATTCTTATTATTTATTAGCAATTCCTTTTCTTCTTTTCGTTATCCTTCTATTCCTTCAAAAAGAAGATAAAAAATTTCTTGATACAAGAAATGGAATTATTGCCTTATCTCTTTTAATAGGAGTTTATGCATCAACTTTATCTCTTCCTTTTATGCAGGAAAAATTTCAATATGTATCCAATAAAGTTTTATTTCAAAATCCTGCTTTACCAAACGTTGCGGTAAACCAATTTGGAATTAATGTCTTTGGACTTTTGGATGTAAAAAGTAAACTCACAGGGCAGGGAAGTGATATGTCTGTAACCATCGATGATGAAGAAGAAAATCTGGAAAGAGTTGTAAACGATGATAAAATCAAAGAAATCATCGCAAATGAAAAGGATGACTCCTTAAATTCTTTAAATCGCTACTTTTATTCTCGAAATATTACAGAAAAAAATGATTATACAGGTTTGTTTAAAGGGAAAAATTTAATTCTCATCATGCTAGAATCAACCAACAACTTAATGCTTCAAGAAGAATATTTCCCAACTTTATATAAATTATACAACGAAGGAATTTCCTTTACCAATCATTATTCTCCAAGAAACAACTGTTCAACAGGAAACAATGAATTTAGTGCTTTAACAAGCCTTTATACAATTAACAATGTTTGTAGTGCTAACGTATACAAAGACAATACTTACTATGAAAGTTTATTTAACCTCTTTAAAAATCAAAATTATCAGGTATCTTCTTTTCATAACTATACCGAAAAATATTATTATCGAAAAACGATTCATAAAAATTTAGGAAGTACTTATTATGGCGTAGAAGATTTAAACATTCCATATTCCAATGCTTATAAAGAGTGGCCAAGCGATGTAGAATTAGTGGATGCTTTTTGGGAAAGAGTCGATCACGACCAACCATATATGGCTCTTCTTACAACCGTTACAACCCATCAACCTTATGGAGTAAGTTCAACTTATGGAGATAAATATTTAGACCGTTTTAAAGATTTGGATGTATCGATTTCTGTAAAAAGATATTTATCCAAAATGACGGAACTCGATCATGCGATGGAACGTCTTCTACAATTATTAGAAGAGTCTGGTGAACTAGACAACACGGTAATTGTAATGTTTGGAGATCATTATCCTTATGGAATTAAGACCAGTGAACTTCAAAAAATGTTTGATTATGATCTAGAAGAAAATAAAGAAATTGAAAGAACACCATTTATTATTTATAATCATGAAACCGCAGGAAAGAAAATCGATTCTTATACAACGTATATGAACATTTTACCAACTGTTGCGAACCTCTTTGATTTAGAGTATGATCCAAGACTTTATTTAGGAGAAGACCTCTTCAGTAAAGATTATTCGAACCTCGCTATTTTTGCTGATGGTTCTTGGCAGAGTCCGTATGCCTATTATGATGCTGAAAAAGCTCAAATTACCTACACCAACGATGATTCTTTCCGATATGACGACGAAGAAATTTTAAAAATCAATAAAGATATTCATGAAAAAATCAGTATGTCCAATCTTGCTATCGTTAAAAATTATTTTCATTACTTAGATACAAAACTTCATGAAAAAGAAATGGATGCTGATGACGAAGAGGGAGTAAGTAGTGCTACAAGCAATGAAAAATAATCATTTCAAAAATCTTGCCAAAAAAGAAATTTTATGATATTATGAATATGTCAAGGAAACTTGCGTAAAATAAAAAAGGGAAATACTTAACTTTACGGTGTTGAGTACTTACCCTAATATTAAGTTATACTTAATCTGGTTAAAGTACTTAATCTAATGCAGATTGAGTACTATTTTTTTATGCATAGAATCATTAAAGAAACTATTAATAAAATGATAATGAATATTAGAAATGAGATTAATAAATCTTTTTTCTTCACAATATCAAGCCTCCTTCCTGTAAGAAGTTGGCAAGTACTCAACAGTTATCGTATTTCCTAATAAAATTATACACAAAAAAATAATTCAAAACAATCGAACAAACAAAAAAAGTATCATATTTATTCTATCTTTTATGAAATAAAAAAAGATTGTAAGTATTTTAAAAAATCTTTCACATAGTTCAAGAATTCGATGTAAGTTTATATAAAAATCTTGCTAGAAAATAAATTTTATGTTAGGATGAATATGTTAAGGAAAGAAAGCATAAAATAAAAAAGGAAATATTCAGTTTTAGTATGTTGAATGTCTACCCTAATTATGGTGAAGACATTTAATTCAAAAGCGAATTAAGTGTCATTTTTTTATTACAACTATCATAATGATAAGAAGGAACAAAATGATAGCAATGAGTTTTA
>CANQHK010000063.1 GCA_947623645.1 uncultured Bacilli bacterium | reverse complement strand
AAAAAAGATTAAAGTTTTTTTCTTACTTTAATCCCTTTTCCTATGGTTTTATTTTATTTGACTGTGAATAGTAACAGTTTTCTTCCTTTCTTTTTTTCTTTTTTTTAAAATCTCTTGAAAAAGTAAAAAGCTCGTGTTAAACTATATATAGAATACGAGAGGGTGTGAACAGAATGAATGGAATAATCTTGGGTATTTCTTTAATCTATGCCTTAATACCAATACTCATTATTTTTCGAATCTTTAAAGTGGTTGAGAAAAAGATTCGATTTTGTCGTTTTCTATATGCTATCCCTGCGATTCTATTAACCATTGTAAATGTATCCATATTTGTTTATCACTATTTTATTGCTGAATTTACACTTTTTGATGGAAATTCTTATGCTTTTTTAATTCCTGCTCTTGCTCTTCTTTTGGTTTTGATTGTTTATAATTCTGGAAGAAGACAAGAAAAAATATTACGAACAGAGCTTGCAGGACAAGAAATTGAAAATGTTCGCTTTCGAAAAGGAGATTCTTTGAGAAATCAGCTTGTTATTACTTCTTCAGAATCAGATGAAATTGAAAAACTTTAAAAAACTTTCCTAAATATCTTGGAAGTTTTTCTTTTTTTTGATATGATAATAATAAGGAGGTTCGATATGAAAAAGCTATATCGTAAAATTCGTTCTTTTTTTAATGATGAAAGTCGGAAAATGAAAAAGAATGATTGGATCATTGTAGGGGGTTTAATGGGAATTTATGCTTTGATTTCTTTTAGCAATTTGGGTTCTTTTCATAATCCTCAATCTTTTTTAACATTTGATGCAGCGGATCAAGAAGCAACTCTTGAGATTGAAGGAGAAGCAGTGGAAGTTTCTAAAATTCGACATTATTCTGGAGAAGAAGTAGGTAGTTATCAGCTATTGGTATCTGTTGATGGTGAAAACTACGAAGAAATTGGAACGATGACGGATGACTCTGTCTTTTTATGGTCCGATACCAATATTTCTTCTGTCTTTAAATATTTGAAGATTGTATCTTTACAAGGTGGAAGTTCGATTGGAGAAGTTCAATTATATAATCAGTATGGAGAAAAAATTAAAACGGTAGGTGCAACCGAGAGAAGTAAATTATTAGTCGATGAAGCAAAGAGTGTTCCTGGAGTTATTAGTTATATGAATTCTACTTATTTTGATGAAATTTATTTTGCAAGAACAGCTTATGATTATCTTCATCAAATTCAAGCCATGGAATGGGTTCATCCTCCTCTTGGAAAACTTCTTCAAATGATTCCTTTATTCTTTTTAGGAATGACTCCTTTTGCTTATCGTTTCATGGGAAATTTAGCTGCACTTTTTATGATTCCTGCTCTTTATGTTTTTGCTAAGACGATGTTTAAAAATCGGAAATATGCTTTTCTTGCAGGAATGCTTATTACTTTTGATACCTTTCATTTGGCTCAAGGAAGATTGGGAACCGTCGATAGTTTCTTAGTTTTGTTTATGATTCTTTCCGGACTTTTTATGTATAAATATTTACTCCTTGATAAATATGATTCTATTAAACCAAAACTTCGGAATTTATTCCTTTCCGGACTTTTCTTTGGACTTGCTACTTGTGTTAAATGGACAGGACTTTATTTGGGACTTGGACTTTGCATTTTGTTCTTTGGAAAACTTCTTTTGGATTCTTTAAAAGATCACAAACTTAGTAAACAGTATATTCGAATTATTCTTGCTTGTATTTTATTCTTTGTTTTGATACCAGCTGGTATTTATGCAACTTGTTATTTCTTATTTCCAAATGTTTATCCGAGTGGGGTTCATAATTTCAAAGAGTTATTGACTCAAATTCAAGAGATGTTCCATTATCACTCAACCCTTCATGAAGGACATCCATTCTCTTCTAAATGGTATACTTGGCCAATTATGTTAAAACCTGTTTGGTATTATGTTTCTTATCCATCAACAGGACTTAAATCGACGATTGTTGCGATTGGAAATCCAGCTATTTGGTGGTTTGGAATTTTAGCTTTTGTTTTTGCTCTTATTCAAAGTATTCGAACGAGAAAAATAGAATTTGTAAGTGTTGTTGTCATGATGCTTTCTTTATGGCTTCCTTATGCTTTTATTGGAAGAGTTATGTTCTTATATCATTATTATCCAGTGATTCCATTTATGATTTTAGCAATTGTTCAATTTATTCGTTATTGGAGTGAAAAATTTAAAAATATTTGGATTGCCGTTATTTACATTTCTGTCGTTGTCATTTTCTTTGCTTGGTTTTATCCTGTTGCAAGTGGAGCTGTTATGCCAGAAACGTATATCGATTCTTTGAAGTGGTTGTCCACTTGGATTTTCTAGGAGAAAGGTATGAAAAAAGTTTTATGTATTGGGCAGGCCGCTTATGATATTACTTTACTTGTTGACAACTATCCTGTTGAAAATAAAAAGATGCGCAGTAAGGATCGGGTAGAATGTGCTGGTGGAAGTGCGTTTAACTCTGCTTACTTACTGGCACGTTTTGGAGTCGATACAACTTTCGTAGGGACGATTGGAAACGATTATTATGGCTCTTTGATTGAAAAAGAAGCTTTAGAAGTAGGACTTCATACCCATTTTCATAAAGTCGATAGTTTTACAACAACCAGTTATATTATTACGAATGTTTCTTGCGGTAGTAGAACGATTATCACGCATAAAAATAAAGATGCTGTTTGTACTTCTTTTTTATCACAAGAAGAATATGATGTATTGGTACTTGACTCCAATGAAGTGGAGCTCAGTTTAGAGATGCTTCAAAAATATCCCAAGGCCATTTCTATTTTGGATGCTGGAAAATATTCTGAAGAAGTTCTTACTTTGGGAGAAAAAGTCAATTATTTTGTTTGTAGTAAAGATTTTGCGGAGAAGTTTGTCGGATTTTCTTTAGAAAATTTCGAATCTTTTCAAAAAGCTTATGATAAAATCTATGAAAAATTTCAAAACTGTGTTATAATTACCTTAGAAGGTCAAGGAAGTTTTACCAAAACAGAAGAATATGAACTTGTTCCAAGTATTTCTGTGAAAGCTGTTGATTCTACAGGAGCAGGGGATATTTATCATGGTGCTTTTGCTTACTTTATTTCTTCCGGGTATTCTCTTCTTGATTCCATGTTTTATGCTAATATTGCAGGAGCTATATCCGTTACTAGAATTGGAAGTAAGAAAAGTCAACCATCTTTAGAAGAAATTTTAAAAGTTGGAAGAGAGCATGCTATTCTCTAATTCTAAAAAAATTGATCTTCATGGAGAAAATTCTTCTATAGCAAGAATTTTGGTGAATGAATTTGTCGATGACTGTTTTCGATTACAAGAAGAATATGGAGTTATTATTCATGGAATCGGGGAGGGTATTTTAAGAAAAGAAGTTCAAAAAGCGCTTGCTAAAAATAAAAAAGTCGAGGAATTTTACATTGATTTTCAAAATCCTGGTCAAACCATTGTAAAGTTTCGCAAACAATAATTGACAAAATCCGTCGGTTGTGTTATAATATAGCACATAAATCCAGAAAGAGGGGGAATTATTATGTATAATGAAAATACAGATCGAAAGGATTTTACACTTCTTAAGAGTTTTATCTTACGTTTAATTTTAATTATCATCTTTGTAGTATTATTAATTTGGTTCGTGCCTTGGCCAGATATGAGTGGACTTGCACCTCTTCAAGAACAAATTTTTAATAATAACATCAATGCTATGAAGGAAGCTGCTATCGATTATTATACGACAGAAAGACTTCCTGAAAATGTTGGGGATAAGAAAACCTTAACACTTCAACAAATGTTAGACTTGAAATTACTTGTGCCATTTGTCGATAAAAATGGAAATACTTGTAGTATGACGGAATCTTATGTTACGATTGAAAAGGTTGATAGTGATCTTTACAACTATAAGATGAAAGTAAACTTAAAATGTTCTGATAAAGAAGAATATATTTATGTTTATCTTGGATGCTATTCTTATTGCGAAGGGGAAATTTGTGAAAAACAAGAAGAACCTGAACCAACTGCTGCTAGTAATGGTAGTAAGCCAAAAGCATCTAGTAAACCAAAACCAACAAGTACTGTAAAACCTACTAACTATCCAAGACCAACAACAAATCCGAAACCAACAGTAAATCCGACACCTACACCTACGATAGCGCCAACTCCAAGCAATAGACCTACACCAACACCTAGTAATAATCCAACGCCAACTCCTACGACAGCACCAACACCAACGAATCATCCGACACCTACTCCTACAACGAAACCAACACCTACACCTACGCAACCACCAAAAAATAAGAATTATGAATATGAATATAAAAAATCAACCAGTGCTCAATATAGTGAGTGGAGTGGATGGAAAGTATGGTCTTATAAAGATACAGACGTTGTTAATTGGAATAATACCAATACTTATCAAATCGAAGATTTAGGAGCTAAAAAAGTTCAAGTTGGAACAAGAATTAATACAGGTTACTTAAAAAGAAAAGAACTTCAACAAGTTGATACTTTAAATTATCAAGTTTGTGCTAATTATACGTATATTGCCGACGTTAGTACCCTTTATACAATTACGAGTGATTGGGAATATACCAACAATTATTATCGTGGCTACAATCCACCTGAAGATACGATGACATCTCGTTGGATTATTCAAGATGCTAAAGTAGAATACTGTGAAGGGAACTGTACAAATCGAATTTATACAGTTTATAGACAACAGGTAAGAAGCATTCAAAAAACAACGCAAGCTACCAATGTAACGGCTACTTGTACGAGCATCCAAACAAAAGCTGTGCCTGTTTATGCAAATGTTCTTAAAACGGAAAAATACACAACAGAAGAACCTTTATATGGTTATAAGAAATTCTATCGTGATCGTACTCGTACATTATTACAGGCTGCATCTACAAAATATACATGGAGTACTTATAACAATCAAACATTACTTAGTCAAGGATGGGTAGCAACAGGGGAATATCGAGAAAAAAAATAGTGAAAGGAGAATAATAATATGCCAGAAGGAACGATTGACAGTATTCGGACTGTCTATGATAATAAAGAAAAAAGATTTGTTAGAGCTTATGTAACGTTGGATGGAAATACACAACTTGTCGAAGATCCTCAGAAAATCAATGCTCTTTTACAAGCCTTCAAAAAGCAAGAAAATGTAGCAAGATTAAATGAAATTCCAAGAGATAAAATGGAAAACATTTATTGCTATGATTCCAAACAAGCAAAAGGAGGGGTTTATGTTCCAAATCCTGATTTAGAAGGATGGATTCATCGAGAAACTCGAAGAATGAATCATGAACCATTGGTATCCAAAAGAACGGCCTATGCTGCTGGAATTATTACGGCAATTAGTTTGGGAGTTTTAGGAGGTTGTACAGCAAGTAAAATAAGTCAATCTCCATATAATGAAGATTCTGTTCAAAACTTAGAATTAGAAACAGAAGAGCAAGAAAAAGAAGAAGGAACTGTTTCTAATAAAATAGAAGCTCCAACTACTTGGGAAGAATATATGTCCGATAAGTATGATGAAAATGCGGAACAAAAGAAATTCTTCAAACGTGTTATGGCAGATTTAATTGAAGACAATATTATTGAAGATACTATCAATGGAAAGACTTATACTTATAGTCTAACTCCAGAACAGGCATTTGGTTTTTCTTTCTATTATGATAACAATCTTTATACCGATGAACAAAAATTAAAAATTCTTGGAGATTATCCAGTTACTTATGATAGTATTACGAAATATGCCAATGAAGCTTTGGATATTACAATGTGGAGTTGGGCTATTGCGGATAGTAAAGATGAGATGATTTCTCTAAAAGTTCAAGATGAAGATGTACAAAAATATATTGATAAATATCAAGATTTAGTTCTTGATTTCAAAACAGCAGACTCTAAAGAAAAGGCTTCTAAGAAAAAGGCTATTGAAGATGCATTAAATGATGATTTTATCAATGGTGCTACTGCTGTACTTGATTTACAAGAACATCCTTCTGCGCATGTTATCTTAAATTTACTTCCGAATGTGATGGCTGTACTTGGAAGTCCAATTGATCAAGATATTAATGAAATCATTATTGGTTCTATTGGACAAAATGATGTTGCAACAGATGGTGGAAAAATAAATGGCAAAGAAGTTTCTGAAAAAACAATCGATATTCAAGAAACACACGGTATGGCTGATTTAGCTTGTGGTGTTTACATTGATGAATTTAATCATTATGAAAATTACTTTGCTCAACTTTCTGATGAAGAATTTGAAACTTTAACCAATGAAACTTATGAATTAGAGGATCATGATGATCATATTGGAGTAATTTTACCAATTATGCATGATTACTTAAATAAACTTAATTTAGGTACTTTGGATGGCGTAGAAGTTAGTGATGCAATTCGTCAAGCAATGATTCAAGAACTTCAAGCTGCACAATTAGCTGATCGTGGACCATTTAATCCAAAAACGAACCCAACGGGTGGTAAAAAAGGAGATACTTATACTGAAACTCAGAAAGAGGTTCCCGTTGAAGCTTCTTCGATTGATGATACAACTAGACAAAAAGCAGAGGCAGAAGCTGATCAAAAAGCTGGAATTACAGAGCATAATAAACAAGAAGATGCTAAAAAGAATGAAATCGCAGAAGTAGAAGCAAGCCAAGATGCTATTTATGATTACTATTTTGAAAAGGGACCAAATGCACCAGAGTACAATTCTAGTTGGGCAAATAGTAGTATTACTGGTGTAAAGTATCTTTATAATAATGCAAAACAATTAGGAATTGCTGATTATAATAGTGCTCATGAGAATATTACAACAGACAAGGGAGCAGATACAACTCCAGAACATAGTCAAAATCCAAATCAAAATGGAACGAATCAAAATCAAAATATACAACCTTCTGCACCTAGTCAGGATGAAAGTTCAGTCAAAGATAATGTGCCAGATCAAACACCTGATCATAATCAAAATCCAAATCAACAACAGCAACCTGAACAACAACCAGAACCATCTGTTCCTAGTGAATCTACTGGATCATCTTCTT
>CANQHK010000062.1 GCA_947623645.1 uncultured Bacilli bacterium | reverse complement strand
TTGAAAACCTTATATTCAATGTCATTCCTTTTTCTAATTTCTAGTTTACGTCAAATTTTTATGCGATTGCCTTACTAACTATATAGTTGATTCTTTTTTAAAATAAATTTTCAACGAACTTTACATATTCTTGGATTAAATTGCTCGTTTTACTAGAATAAATTGTATCTTTAGCAAGAGGAATATCGTCTGTAATAATATTATCGACATGAAGAGTAATCATTTTTTGAATACTTTCAGGAGTATTTACTGTCCAAGCATACAACTCTTTCCCCGCAGCATGAATTTTTTGGACCATAGTTTTGTTAATGCTACTTGCTTCTATACTAAAATTGTCGGCAGCACGAAGTTCTGTAATGTCTCCATAGGCCAAACTCATAACGTAAACGGTGGATACTTCCGAAGAATATTTTTTTGTTTTTTCTAAAACTTCGTAAACTTGAGAAGTAATAACACAGTCTTTTTCAAAATCATATTTTCGAATAAGATCAACAACATCTTCTTCGAAATTTTCTTCTTTTCCGGTTGGTTTTAATTCAATATTTAATTTTATATGATTCTCTTTAGCAAATTGAATGACTTCTTCTAAAAGAGGGATTCTTGTGTCTTTAAATTTTTTATCAAAGAAACTTCCAGCGTCTAAGTCTTTTACTTCATCATAGGTTACATCCCACGTATTTTTATTCACTCCTGTTGTTCTTTTTAAGTTGGTATCGTGTAAAACAATCAACTTTCTGTCTTTTGTCTGTTGAACATCTAATTCAATCCAATCTGCTCCCAGTTCTTTTGCTCCAACGAATGCTTCCATCGTATTTTCTGGATACTTAGCAGATGCTCCCCGATGAGCAGTTACCTCCATTGTTCTTACATATTCAATATTTAAGTCATAATACCCATTCATGACAAGATAAGTAAAAATAGAAGCTGAGAAAAGAAGAAGAACACAACAAACATATTGGAAAATTTTAAAGTTTTTAGAAAGTTTTTTCTCCTTTTTAGGATTTCTTTTCAGAACCACAATTTTTTCCTCTCTCTGTTCTTTATGTTGATAAAATAAAATACTGATGATTGCATAACTAATCGGCGTACCTAGAAGAGTAACAATAATGATGGAAAAAGCAATCAAAAGCCAGATAATGGTAATTGAAAGGTTTCCCAATAAATTATTTTTACCAAAAATCTTATAAAGAAGAAGAATCAATAAAATACTGCCTAGTAGGAAAAGAATATAAAGAACGGAGATTCCCAATTGTGATAAAAGAATTTTAATAAAATCTTTGCCTTTATTTTGATGACTTAAATTACTACTTTTCTTTCTTGCTTCTTTAAAATTACAATCTTCTAATACAAAGTAATGTAAAACATATAACCAACGAAATAATAGAATGATAAGGAAAATAACAAGAAGAAAATAAAGAATGGAAAGAACTTGATTTTTAACAATATAATCAATAATAAATTCTGGAATGGAAATCGTAGAAATATATCCTGTTGATAAACCAATGTTTAAAAAAGGAATTAAAAAGAGGACTAAAAACGGTAAAAAGATGTTTTTGGTTTGAAAGACTCGAAGAGATTTTTGAACTGCCATTAAAAAGGCTTCGCGAATTGTAATTTTTTGTTTTTGATAAGAAGCATCTAAAATGAGAATAATCGTACTGATATCTAGAATTGTATAAAACGTGATAAAGAGAATTAAAACAAGTAAAAATAGAAGTGTAAAAGGATGCATAAGAAAAGAAAAAAAGTTTTCAAATGTTAAATATTGATATCCTTGTATCTTCGTAATAAAATGAAAGCACGTTAAAAAGAAAGGCCCAAAAATTAAAACAGTAATGAATTTATATAAAAATTCAAATCCTACTAAAGTTTTTTTATTCCGTTTCAAAATATCTAATGTTTTTTTCATCTCTCTCACCACAAATTCATTTTTCTATTTCTATTGTATCACAGAAAAGAAAATTTTGTTTGAAAATAGAACATTTCAATTTTAAAAATTCATTTTTATTCTTTTATTTCATAATCCTTATCTGTTTTTTTTAATGTAAATAAAAATAGTATGAATCGTAAAGAAATATCATATAGTAGAATAGTTTAAAAGGAGAAGTTTAAAATATGAATAATGCATCCAATTATGTTTTAGATTTTGTCATTCCACAAGGACCAACGGGGCCTCAAGGATTACAAGGTGTACAGGGACCAACAGGTGCAACCGGAATAACAGGACCTCAAGGCTTACAGGGAATACAAGGACCAACTGGTCCAACGGGAGCTACAGGACCGCAAGGATTACAAGGAATACAAGGACCAACAGGTGCTACAGGAATAACAGGACCTCAAGGGTTACAAGGAATACAAGGACCAACCGGTGCGACTGGAATAACAGGACCCGCTCCAAGATTATCTATTGGTACCGTTACAACAGGGGCTCCTGGAACAAATGCAAGCGTAACCATTACACAAGGTACTACTTAAATCTTATGAATAATTCCAGTTATCTTTTAAACTTTACAATCCCCCAAGGTCCAACGGGGCCAATTGGACCGACAGGTCCTGCCAATGGTCTATCTGCTTATGGTGGTAGATACAATAATACCGGAGGAAATATTTCTTTAGGATTAGCCACTCCGACCCAAATTCCTTTAACCAATAATATGCCAAGTTTAAATGCTAGCTACAATGTGGATAATAGTATTACAATTCGAGAAACAGGAGTTTATGAAATTACTTATTTTTCCAATCTATCAGTTACTCTAGGAACAACCGTTACAATTGCAGTTCGAGCAAATGGAACAAATATTCCCCAAACTGTAATTTCTAGAGTATTAACTGTCGGAACAAGTTCTACTTATAGTGGTAGTGCCCTTGTATCTTTATCCGCAGGTACCGTCATTGATATGGCTATCTCTGCTTTAGTTTCCTTAGGAGTCACTTTAGGAAGTGGAACCAATACCTCTCTGATTGTAAAAAAGTTAAATTAAAAATACCAATAAACGTTGGTATTTTTCATATGATATTCAATTTTATAATTCATCGAAGTCATAGAAATTTCAGCTTCTTATTTTTCATAATCATCTAAAAAACTTTTATATTTTCCGTTTTTCTTGAATCCTAAAACGCAATTCAAATTAACATTATCTAATGCTTTAAAAATATTATGATCAATATTTTTATGAGTCTTTCGCAAATTTTTAATAAGTTCTTTCATTTCATTTCTTTTACTAGTACCATCATTCGTTAAAGCACAATTTTCTGTAAATTTACATGCACAATTAAGAAATGTTAATTCATTGGTTTTACTCCACGAAATAATATCTTCTTCTTTTACCAAATAAAGGGGTCTAATTAATTCTAATCCAGGAAAATGATCACTGTGTAATTTAGGCATCATCGTCTTAATCTCAGAACCATAAAACATAGAAAGTAAAGTTGTTTCAATCACATCATCAAAGTGATGTCCTAAGGCAATTTTATTACATCCTAATTCTTGGGCCTTACTATATAAATATCCCCTTCGCATACGAGCGCATAAGTAACATGGACTTTTTGATGAAACACTTTCTACGACATCAAAGATATCACTTTGAAACATTTCTATAGGAATATTCAAGATTTTCGCATTTTCTAAAATAAAATTACGATTATAATCACTATATCCCGGATCCATTACTACATAATGAGCATAAAATTTAAATTTCCCATGTCGTTCTAATTCTTGAATACATTTTGCTAGTAAAAATGAATCTTTTCCTCCACTGATGCAGACCATAATGTGATCGTTTTCTTGAATCAATTGATAATCTTGTACAGCTTTTACAAATTTACTCCAAATATCTTTTCGATATTTTTTAATAATACTTCTTTCAATTTCTTGATATTTTTCCATTCTGTTGAAACTCCTTTATTATTTTGTCTATTATCTTTTTTCATTTTTTATAAAACAAATAGAGGTGGGATTGTAAGGAAATTTAAATGGAATGAAATTGTTTTAGAAACTTAATTTTGCATCAATATTTGTTGACCTTTAATCAAATCATAACTTACTAATTGACTATCCTCTAAGTTTTCTTTATTCATATCCACCCCTGTAATTTGACTATTTTCATAAGTTGTATAATAGTAGATTCCTTTATCCATATTACAGCAAGAACTATAAATCGTAATTTCATATTCGTTATTCCCCATGTGAACACATCCTCTTTGTTGATAAACAGACTCTAAAATATGAAAGAATTGACTGATGCTTTCAGATTCTAAGTCTCCACTTTTAGAATTCATTTTCGTAAATGTTGCTTTTACAAATCGAGAGGCAGAAGATAAATCTCCTGGCAAACCAATGGCTCCCATTCCCCTACTATACGTTTCTAAATTTAAATTTTTACAAAAATGATTTTCTGGTTTTTCAATAGATAAGCCCATATAATTATTTAAATTAAACAACTGCATATCAAAAGTTGGATTATTGGTTAAAACTCCCACTGGATTATCATAAATTTTTAGACCATCTTTAACGCTTTCAACAGTAATCGATTGTTCTTTATCGGCAATAATCCAATGAAGAGGGGATGTAGGTAAATCGTTGCTAAAATTAATTTGTGCTAAATTGATATCTTTCAAGAGATTCTTCACTTCCAAAATCGTAGAACATTGGGATAAAATATAAGGAATAAATTCAAAAGGAGCAATATTCTTTTTTTCTGGATGAAGTTCATGATAGTAAGCATTCCCTGGAAAATTTAGTCCTGCCATTCCAAGACCTTTTTCGTTAATGGCATCATAATATAGTGGAAAATTATTGTTTACATAAGCCATTCCTATCAGAGCATAATGTTTTTTTATAGGATCTACCTTTCGAAATTGAAATTCATAATTTCTAGGGGTTATCGTAACGGTTTCTTTATAAGAATATTCCAAATCTAAATTCCTTCCAAAATAATGATTTTTTGTATTATAAGTAATTGCTGTACACATTTTCATTTCTCCTTTTCTTTTGATGAATACTATTATACCAAAAATATAGAATTTATTCTATAAAAACGACTTTTTCTTTTCAAGACTTTACAAACTAAAAAAAGCAAATCACACGCTTTCGGATTCGCTCTTTCTAAAAAATTGACCAAAACATTTTAGAATAAAAGGTAAATAAATAAAATCTAAAATTCCTTTTCTAGAAATATTCTTTCGGATATTTTGTAAGAAATATATACCATAGCAATCGATACAATAATTAAAATTAGAATAGAATAATCTTCTAAAAAAGATAGAGATTTCAAAATAAAAGATAAGTCTATATATTGAGCAAGAAAACCAAATAGAATGACAATTCCAAAGATAATCGCCACAATACCAATTCTTGCAACTTCTAATCCAAATTTATAAATAATTGGATACATTAGGGATAAAACAAGCAAAGTTCCAAATATTGTTCCGAACATTGAAACCAAAGTTTCTTCATAGTTAATCGTTTTGGTATTTATATAAGAAACAAGGAAAGATAAAACAATACTAAGAATAGAGATACTCAATATCATAAGGATAGTTGCTACATATTTTGCCCGTACACTATTTTTTCTTCCATCCGGTAACGAAATAGAATAGGCATCCCACTTATTATAAGAATCATAACTAAAAGTTGAAATCATAATCATAACACTCATAAACGGTAATATAAAAGACATATCCATTTCTCCAAAAAATTCCATGAAAACAGCGATGATGAGGAACACTCCTAACAATTTAAAATTACTCTTAATCATTGCTAAATCTTTTTTAATAAATCCAATCATTATTCTTCCCCCTTAATCATTAAAACCATAAGGTCATCTAAAGTCATTTTATCAATTACAGAAATATTATATTTTTCTTTAAATTCTTTTTTATTTTCAACTAATACTTCATATTCATATTTTGTTTTACGATATTTAAGATAATCTTTTTTACTCATCTTTTGAAATTCTTTTTCTGTACATTTTGCAATACCATATTGTTCTAATAACTCATTCGTCGGCTTCGATAAGAGAATTTCTCCGTTGTTAATAAAGGTTATATAATCCGCAATATGTTCTAAATCTGCTGTAATATGACTCGATAATAAAATCGAACAATCATCGTTTTCTAATAATTTTTGAAAAATGTCGATTACTTCGCTGCGAGCAACCGGATCAAGTCCTGATGTTGGTTCATCGAAAATTAAAAGTTTTGGATGATGCGATATAGCTGTTGCAATTTCTAATTTTTTTCGCATTCCTTTAGAAAAGGTTTTAATTTGCTTATTCGGTAATAAAGAAAATTCTTTTAAATAATCATAAAACATTTTTGTATCCCAATTTTTATAAATACTCTTCATAAAATTATGAATGTCATTGGGAGTAAGAATTTCTGGAAAAAACATATCATCTAAGACGACTCCGATATCTTCTTTTATTTTTTTCTCATCTTCATGTTGATTCAAACCAAAAATTCGAATATCTCCACTATAATTTTTGATGATATCTAAAATTGCCTTAATCGTGGTTGTTTTTCCAGCGCCATTTTCTCCGATGAATCCCATGATTGTACCTTTTGGCAACTGAAAAGTTACATTTTTTAATTCAAAATTATCATACTTTTTAGATAAGTTTGCAACTTCTAAAACATTTTCCATTTTTATTTTTCCTCCTCATAGAATATATCGATCATTTCATGAATTGTTTTTTTAGAAATATTATTCATTTTTGCAATTTGAATTGCTTGATCCAAGAATTCCTCAATTTTATTCATTTGTTCTTCTAAAGCAATATCTTTATTGATTTTCGCAACATAGAAACCTTTCGAGGGAACATTTTTTATATATCCCTCTTTTACTAATTCTTCATAAGCATTTTTCGTCGTTATGACACTGCACCTCAAATCTCTTGCTAAAGTTCTGATAGAAGGTAGTAATTCATCCTCTTTTAATTCATTGGAAACAATCTGAATTTTTATCTGTTCTTTAATTTGTTCATAGATAGGAACACCATTTGAATTACTGATTATAATTTCCATAGTTCACCTCTTTTGTATATAACTATTATATACAGTTTATATACAGTTGTC
>CANQHK010000061.1 GCA_947623645.1 uncultured Bacilli bacterium | reverse complement strand
GGAATTTGAACTTGCCTTGTTCTGGTAACACTTCTCGTAAAGCCTTTACTTTTTAACCAATCAAGAGCAGATTGATCTCCATTTTGTGCTGCAGTAATATAAGATTGCGTTTCTCTATAATTCAAACCAGTATGATCTCCAACATCAACCCGTAATCCTTTGTCTCCATCTGCATCTGCTTCCAATGCTTTGGATTCAGCTGAACCATAAAAATCTTTTAAAGCTTTAAATGCATTTTCATTTTGTTGAATGACTCTTTCATCATCAGCAAGCATTCCAGCACCTGTTGCTGCAATACTAGCATTCTCTCGGAATCGTCCTAAAATTGTAGAACCAGCCCGACCTCGAGCAAGATTTCTCGTATTGGCTTGTCTTTGAGCATTTAAAATATTACCAGCAACATTTTCTCCTGGTTTCGATGTTATCAAAGATCTAGCTCCTCGATAACCTCCACCTAGAGCACCTGCAACTCCACTTCCAAACATTCCGGCAAATCTACGAAGTCCAGTTACTCCTCTAGCATCTGCAGACAAACCTGCAGCTCTGGCACCCGATACTGCACCTGAGGTTACTGCTAGTCCAGCTGCACCTAATCCAAGCATACCTGCCATTCCTTTAAAGACTCCTCCAATATTTTGAGGTTTCTTAATTCCTAAGATATTACAAACAAAATCTGCTGCTTTTCCCATAAAGAAGAAAGCTCCTAGAATTATAAATAACATTACCCAGACATTTCCTGTATCTGTTCCTGTTATCAAGGTATCGTCTGTTGCAATTTCACTTAATATAAAAATTACAAAATATAATATTCCAAGTTTAATAAACAATTCAGTATAAGTACTAATACACTCTTTTAACCAATTTCCAAAAGCTCCATTCTTTTCAGATTTTGGATCTACATAAGAAAGAATTGGAATTGGAGCTAAAATTCGTAAGAGTCCAATCTTAATTACTCGTATAGCCATATCAATACAATAATTCAAAAGGAAAATAAGCATAGCAATTCCTGCAATTAAACTTACAAATCCATTAAATACATATCGATATTTCTTATTTTTTCCTTCTGCTTCGCAAGTTTTTTCGGCTAAATTCAATATTGTATCAACACCCGAGGCATTATTTAAATCACTTTCGGCATCACTTACATCTTCCGCACAATCTTCTTCGTTTGGTTCTAAGAATGCTTTCAGAGCAGTTCCAGCAATAATATCTCCTTGATTGCTTGATGCAACATCGGAACTACTTGTAGAACGTCCAATAATAATTTTTGGTACGGTACTTGCAATTCGATCTTGCCAATCTAAAGCAAGATTAAATATTTGTGGAACCATTACAAGCATTGCTAAAGCAATGATCGTTCTCGTGACAATTTTTCCCATTCCTTTTTCTTTATCGGTTAACGCATCTGGATTTACGATCGATGAAAGTAAACTAAAGGATAATTTAAATAACATTAAAATTCCCAAAACGACATAAATTCTACTTTGAAAGGTTTGAATGGTTTCATTTGTAAAAAGTCTGATTCCAACAATTCCCATGAAGGTTTTAAGAACAACATTTACGAGTCCATATATTCCGGAATTCAAAAGACTCATAAACATTACCCAAAGTTTTCCAGGAATTGTAGCATCTACATAAGAAATCATCGTATCACCACCTTACTAATTCCACAAAGAGCATCATTTAGGCCAATTTCTACCTCTGGTAGATGTAATATTAAATTAATAATAAGAGGTAAAAAGAAGATCGCAACTGCTGCAATTGCACGTTTTATAGAATTCGTGGTTGCTTTTTTAATTGCATCATTGTCATTTGAAATAACAGCTTTTCCAAAATCTACAGTGCAAAATATAACAAGCAATAATGGAGCAAGAATTTTAACAACATCAAATAACATTTGAACAAGTTCTTTTATATCATCAAGAACAGCGCAATTGGAAACCGGGCTTCCAAAATTTGTTGGTCCTGACTCTTCATGCATAGCTTCAATATTGTCGAAAGTAGCTTGTCTTATCTCTTCAATAATACGCGATGTTTCCGTTCGCATAGAAGCAAATATCTCAGCATTCTCTGTATTTCCATTTGCTAATTCTCTTTGCTCTAATTCCATACCAACAGCGTCTGTTAATTCCTCTAATTCTCTAGATAGTTCGGCTATTTCTCCTCCATTTTTTTCTTCCCAAATTTGTGCGCCAAGTTCTCGTATTCCTGAGCAAGAATAATTATTTGCACGGCTATCAATATCAGCCTTAAAACTTAAATTAAAAAGATTCATAGCCTCTGTTGTTTCTTTTTCAACTCGTTCTTTTGTTTCTTCGGCACTAAGACTATTTGCATATTCATGTTGTTTGATACTGTCATAATATACATTATAAACATCTACGGAATCCTGAAATGATTTTTCTATTTCTTCAGAAAATGCTTTTTTCTCTTCTTCTGTACATGTAAAAACATCATCAGGGTCTCTTTTTTGCACACCAGCAATGTCAACAGTAGTAGAACCAGTACAAGCATATGGATGATCATCTTCACACCATGTCCTATCTTGATATGCATACCATCCAGATGAACCTTTATAGATGGTTATTGTAGGACATATAGTAAATTCGTTCGTTTCATCATTGAGTTTTAAAAATAATCCATTCTCTTTTTCCCATTGATTTATTTCAAAAATATTTAGAGAAGCTGGCTTATACGACATTTTAATGGTTTCTGTTTCGATTTCATCGTATCGATTGAGCGTTGAATTCCATTTTAATTTTTTTACATAATTGTTCGCACTATCGATTACTAAGGCACTTTCCCCTTTTTTTTGTTGCCTTAAAGTTAATTTGTATTCATATTTTGTTTGCGTTTGAAGATTATCACCAATCGTTACGGAATGAGAATATTCGCAGGAAAGAGCAAAAGCTTGTCCCATATTTATAAAAAATGTTAAAAATAACATAAAACTCATAAACAATCCATACTTAATAAATTTCTTCATAAAGAGTTTCACTCCTTTTTTACCTATATTATCATTATATCATAAATTACAATAATAACAATAATTTTCAAACGAAAAAGGAAAAGTTTTTGTAAACTTTTCCCCTTTTTACTTTGTAACAATCGATTTTGGTTCTAATACTAACTTCTTCGAAGTACTTTCTTCAATTTCATAAAGTTCCGAAGCCATCACTTTTCTTAAAACTTGATCCATCCACTCTTGTTCTTCATCTTTGGATAGATCAACAGGAATAGATTCATATGTTAATGCTAAGCTTCCTAAAACTTCTTTTGCATCAGCATCTAATTCTACGAAATTCCCATCATAACAAATATCTCCATCAACAATTGAAATATTCTCTTTCTCTAAATGATCATTTCCTGATGCCATATATTCTGGAATATATGTTGCTAGAAAATCTTTTAAATCTTTTTGGTTTTCTACACGAGCAATATCCCGATTCATTTTTTCATAAAACTCTGTTGCAACATAATCTTTTGAAAAAACATGTAAATTTCTCGTAATATTCGTGTTTCCTACAGTCGGAATTTCTTCTAACTCTTCCATAAAACGATCTAAAGTTTCTTCTGCATTTTTCTTGCTAAAATAATCGTTTGCTGGTGCAAATCCTTTATTAAAGGCATACTTCCCTGCGATATAAAAAGCAAGAACAATAACTAAAATTTCAGAAAAATCATACCCCATCGTGAGTAAAAATTTAATGACTTCCTTTTTTGAAAATTTTCCCATTTTCCTTCTTCCCCTCTTTTCAAACAGAGCATATTATACAATATTTTTTCGAAAAAGTCAAGAATTTTCATAAAAAGGATATCGACATTATTTGGAAAAGAGAACATAAATTTTGGTAAAAATTCTTTGGGATAGAGGTGCTGAATAAATAAATTTCGAAGAATCATCCAACGTTGCTTGAACGATTTTTCGAACGATACTATAATTCTTTTTCTTTTCAATCATTTGAAAAAGTTTTCGATAAAACTTCCAAATACCTTCTGGATTTACAAAATATTTACTTTCTGAAATACCATCCACCATAAATTGATTGAACCCTGTTCGGTAAGCACCCGGTAAAATCAATTTTACATCGATGTCCAAATTGGAAAGTAAAATCTCTCTTCTTAAAACTTTTGTAAGAAGAGTTAAACTTGCTTTTGTTGCAGCATAACACCCCAAAAAAGGAACGGGCAAATCCCCAATTAAAGAAGAAGTAATTAGAATTCTCCCCTTTTTCTTTTTAGAAGCACAATCTTCCATATAGTATTTACTAAGTCGAAGCGTTGAAAAAACATTTACTTCAAAGTTCTCTTGGATTTTAGAAACATCCAAATCTAATAAAGATCCCCCGATTCCAAGCCCTGCTTGATTAATTAAAACATCGATGTCCAAATTATTTAGAACTTTATAATCTTCTTCTTTTGTAATATCCAATTTAATATACTGAATATTATATTCTTTTTTTATATTTTTTCTTTTTAATTCTTCCACGGTATGACAACAAGCATAAACAGAGTGCCCCATATAGCTCAGAACCTTCGCTGTTTCGTAGCCAATTCCACTCGTTGCACCTGTAATTAAGATTTTCAAAAAAATCACCTCTTACCATTAGTATGGAAAAGAGGTGGAAAAGCTATACAAAAAGAACATTTATTTTATCTTTTTTTGAGTAATATTTGTAGCGTATAATAAAGAAATACAACAAATACAAGAACATATCCCCAAACAAGAAGAGTTTCTATAATATCCGATGTATATTTTACAATCACATGATAAATACTTTCTGGAATATAGGTTTCAATAAATTCATGAACTCCATTCAAATAGACATTTTTATTAATATAAGTAAGAACCCGAAAAGAAATATCGGTAAAACAAAATAAATATACATAACTTGAAAAATGTTTATATTTAACAAGTCCAATAATAACAATAATTAAAACTACAACTAAATCTAAATACACAATTACCAACTCCTAAAACTTCTATTTAAAATAGGGATTTTCCAAAATTTCTTGAGCAAGTGTTGTAAATGGACCATGTCCTGGATAAAGGGTAATATCCTGGTCATATTTTTTTAATTTTTGAATACTTTCTTGCATCATCGAAAAATCTCCTGTTTCAAGATCCCACCTGCCAACCGTTCCTTGAAAGACAAAATCTCCAACAAACATAACTTTTTCTTTGGGAAAATAAAAACTGATGGAATCTTTTGTATGTCCTGGTGTATGAATCACCAAAAAATGAAAAGGACCTACTGAATACTCTTTTTCTTCTGTATTTTCATACTCCATTTTCTCTACTTTGTACAATTTCATTATATCACAAACTGCTCCAACATGGTCAAAATGTTGATGCGTTATTAAAATTTTGTCAACATTTGACACATCAATATTTTGAATAATGCGAGATGATTCATCTCCTGGATCAATAATTAGAGCATGTCCATCTTTTTCTAAAATATAACAATTTTCTTCCAAATCCCCAACAACAACCCGATTAATTTTCATTCTTCTTCCCTCTCATTGAAAATACACAACCACAATAATCTTGTCGATAAAGATGATACTCTTTTGATAATTCTAAACTTCGAAGATATCCATTTTTCTTTTTAAAATCAGCATATAAATAAGAAACTCCATATTTTTTTTCTAATTGTTCCCCAATTTCATTAATTTTAGAGGCATCTTTATGAGGAGAAATGGACAACGTTGTCGTAAAGTAATCAAAATGGTGATCTTTTGCATACTCTGCTGCTTTTTCCATACGAAGTTGATAACATAAAAAACACCGTTCTCCTCTTTCTGGACTTTCTTCGTAACCTTTTACAGTTTGATAATAAACTTCTGGAAGATAATCTTCCTCTACAAAACAAACAGAATAAGATGCATCCTTCAAAAATCTCTTTAATTCATCTCTTCTTCTTGTATATTCTTTTTCTGGATAAATATTTGGATTATAATATAGAATCGTAATCTCAAAAAAATTACCCAAGTATTCCAAAACATAACTAGAACAAGGTCCACAGCAAGCATGAAGTAAAAGTTTTGGCCGAATTCCTAAATTTTTAATTTCTGAAAGTTTTTCTTCTAAAATAAGAGCATAATTAGATTTCACGAACAAACAACTCCTGTGAAATTTTTGTCGGAAGAAGCATTTCTAAATCTGGAACAACAGAAATGGTGTACGTTTGTGTTTTTCTTTCGTACTCTTCTCCATCCAAACACCATGGTTTTCTTAATTTTTCATGAAAAGTAATTTTTAAAGAATCTGTTTTATAAAAATAAAAACCAGGAATTTTTGTAACATCAGAAATCTTTAAACCGAATAAACTTCGCATAATATCTTTTTTGGTTTTAATATTACAAAACAATACTTCAAACTTTTTATCGTCCAACTTCACGTCTTTATAGAAATTATTAATTCCGGCAATTCTGTTAGCGTTGGAAATTAAAGCAAAAGAATAAAGTCCTCGATGTTTTTCTCCATCGACTTCGTAACTTAAATCATAAAGATGGGTCTTGGTATGAAAAAAGTCAACAATTCCTTCATAAAGATAAGCAACATACCCAATTTTTTTCTTTAAATTTCTAGGAGTCTCATACGGAACATTCATGAATTTTCCAAATCCTGCAACATAGACAAATGGTTGACCATTCAAAGTACAAATATCAATTTTTTGAACTTTTCCCGTTAAAACCATCTCTATATTTTTTTCAATATTTTTTCCAAGAGAAAACATTGCACCTACATCATTCGTTGTGCCATAGGGAATATGGGATAAAAGAAGGCGTTTTTTTCTTTTTAAGTTTCCTGCCACTACTTCACTAAAAGTTCCATCTCCCCCAAACGATAAAACAAGGTCTATATCTTCTTCTAAACTTTGAACAATTTCTGTTGCATGGTGACGATATTTAGTTTCATATAGAACTGTCTGATAATCATGTTTTTCAATTATTGAAAGATACTTTTGAAAATCTTTTTTTTTGGCAATTCCACTATGAAAATTAACAATAACAGCAGCTTTTTTCATATACATCACTCATTTCTACCAAGATTATACCAAAAACGAAGAAAAAATACAATTATTTTTCTTCGCTTCTATTTTCTGATACGATATCACTAAGAGTAACCAACT
>CANQHK010000060.1 GCA_947623645.1 uncultured Bacilli bacterium | reverse complement strand
TTTTAAAAGAATTACCAACTGAAGAAGAATTAAATTTACATATTGATTTAGAAAATAAATAGTGTCATTTTGGTCTAAAAAAAAACTTAAATGTAGCAAAGCGTGGTGGAGGAGTGGTAAAAGATTTATATAAAAAGAAACGAAAAAATCTGCCTACTACCATTTATGAAAGGAAGTGACTTTTATGGGAACCAAACAAGAAAACAAGATAGTAAATAAAGGCTTCAACAATAAATATAATGTTAGCACTTTTGAAAATATAAAACATTTCGATGAATATGGTAATGAATATTGGTATGCCCGGGAATTACAAAAAGCATTAGACTATAAAGAATGGAGAAATTTTAAAATAGTAATGAACAAAGCTATAACATCTTGTGAAAATAGTAAATTTAATGTATTAGATCATTTTGTTGAAGTCAACAAAATGATAGAATTAGGAAAAACAGCAAAAAGAAAAATCGATGAATATAAACTTTCGAGATATGCATGTTATTTAATAGTACAAAATGCTGATCCAAGTAAAGAAGTTGTTGCTTTAGGACAAACTTACTTTGCTGTTCAAACAAGAAAACAGGAAATTACAGAACAAGAATATGATTCGCTATCAGATGATGAAAAAAGATTTTATCAAAGGAAATTAACGAAGCAAGGAAATTATACACTCCAAAAAGTTGCTTCCGCTGCTGGTGTTAAAAATATGGCAGAATTTCATAATGCAGGATATAGAGGATTATATAATGGTGAAACTGCTGATGATATTTTTAAAAGAAAAAAATTACGTTATAGAGAAGATATATTAGATAATATGAATGAAGATGAATTAGTAGCAAATTTATTTAGAATAAATCAAACGAAACAAAGATTAATTAGAGATAATGTGCAAGGCGAAAATAATGCCAAGGATGTTCATTATGAAGTTGGGAAAAAGGTACGAAAAGCTATTCAAGATATTGGTGGAATGATGCCGGAAGAAATGCCAACACCAAAAAAGAGTTTAAAAGAACTTGAAAAAGAAAAAAAGAGATTAGAAAATAAAGAACAAGAAAAACTTGTAGAAACTAAATAATACAGGAGTTGATGTTTATGAAAAGAGCAATATCGTTAGTAATGCTCATTGCATGTTTATTTTTATTTTATCAAGTAGGAGTTACTTTCTTAAAAAAATCGCATGAAGTTGATTATACCATGAAAAATAGTGGATATACATTTCAAATTCACGAACAATTTAAAAATAAAAATTACTATTTTGAAATAACAAGTGGTCAGTATAAATTCTATACGTCCCATTCAGATGCGTTTACAAAAACAAAAGAAGTTATAAAAGATATTGAAGTAAAAGAAGAAAATAATCTTTTATGTATTTATCCTGTCTATAAAGAAGATACACCTTCTGCAATTGTTTGTAGTGATGGAAAAACCAATTATAGTAAAGAAACTGCAAAAAATTATTCTGCTTATCAAACCTTGTTGGCCTTCGTAAAAGAAAAAGGGTTCGAGAAAGATGAAATTTATCAAGAAACCGAAAAACTGGATGGAAGAATTACCTATTACCCAAGTGCAATAGAAGATGAAATTATAACCGTATGGACGTATCAGGGAATTGTAATTGTTGGAGAAAATCGTTCCGATCATATCGATACCATTAGTTTTGATCGTTATGATAATACCCAGTCTGAATTAGTTGGAAAATATTATGTAACACCAATTTATCAAGACAATCGTTTGTATGAATATTCTTCCCTTTATTGTACTGATGTAACCAACAATACACAAGAAACCATTGCTTTACCAATCGTCGTATCCAATTATAGTTATGTTAATGGAGTAGTGGATGGAAAACTCTATCTTTTCGATAAAAATGCCAAAAAACAAATTGAAATTGATCCGAAAAAAGGAACTGCCCGCATTATTGGAAGTGAGGAAGATGATGGAATTTATTATAATGGAGATTGGTCTTCTAGAAATATTTATGATTTCGTTCAACAAGAACTTTACTTTTCAGATTTTGATGAGAGTATTTTAAAATCAAAATATTCCTATAATTCTGCTTGGCAAAGTGAAGATTCCTACTATTTTTATGATGGTGGAAATATGTACCAAGTTTATAAAGATGCTCTAGATACTCCGATTCTTTTATTCCAACAAAATGGGATTGTAGAAGTTCATGTAGAAAAAGATACTCTTTATTATATTGTCGGAGATACTCTTTATCGTTATTCTCCATATAGTAGTACAAAAAGAGTATTAAAATATGCAGAACTTCCTTATAATTATAAAAATATGATTGATATTTATAAAAAATAGAACCTTTCTTTCCTAGAGGAATATAATAGACTAGGGAAAGGTGAAAAGATGGAAAATCAAATTTATATCGTCCAAGAAAAAGATACGATTCCAAGTGTTGCTGAACTTTTTGGAATAAAAATACTGGATTTAATTCAGGCCAATCCACAATTAGAAAATGTCTATCAGCTAACACCTGGATCTCAATTGATAATTCCAACGAGTGTTCCTTTAGGGTTTACATACTACACGGTAGAAAAAGGGGATAATTTATATCAGATTGCAAAAAAACATCATATCAATTTAGAAGATTTGGTTGCGATTAATGGTTTAGAAAATGCCAATTATATTTATCCAAATCAAAAGTTATTGGTACCAGAAGAAGGAGTTTTTGCCTATATTACCAAAGAAGGAGATACTCTTGTAGATGTTAGTAAATCCTTAGGAATAGAGGAAGAAGACATCCTTACTTTTAATCCTAGAATTTATTTGCTAGAAGATCAATTAATTGCTTATAAAATAAGAGATAACAACCAAAACACATGAAAAACATGTGTCTTTTTCTTGAAAAAAAAGAAGAAAAAGTATATAATAAAATTTATAGTAGGTGATAGTATGAATCAAAAAGGTTTTTCCATTATTGAATTAGTTGCAAGCTTTGTTATTATTTCCATTATTGTTGTTGGAATGTTAACAATTGCTCTAAATTATCGAAACAATGCTCAGTTGTCCACCCAACAATTAGAACTTACAAAATACCGAGATACGATTACAAAAGCGATTCAAGATAATGTAGCAGATTTAGAAATTAATAATATTACCACTTGTTCCGGAAACCCCATAACTTGTTTACAATTTACATTTTTAGATGGGACAAGTAAAAAACTAGAGTTAACAACCAACAATATCCGTTATGGTGGAAGAAACTTTGATATTGCCGATATGAACAAGATGAATATTGACTTTCCAACTTCTATGGAATATAAAACGTTTACCAGAGGAACCGATACAGTATATACCATTAATATACCAATTATTCATGGAGATATCGTAGGAGATTTTGGAATTCACTTAGTCCTATTAAAAACAGCTTCTTAAAAAAAATATTGACTAACACATGTTTGTTTGATATAGTAAATTCAAAATCAAAAAAACGAATCTTTAAAAAATTAGTAAATGAAAGAGGTGTTCTATATTGCATTTTTATCCTAAAATCTATCAAGAAAATATTTACCAGATTCCCTATGATAAACTTTATCAAGAACACGTTCGTTGCTTACTTTTTGATTTGGATAATACCCTCGGTTTATTATCAGAAAAAGAAGCTAGTGAAAAGGTAAAAAAACTCTTTCAAAAACTCGAAAAAAGGTTTATTATTGTAATTGTATCCAATCATGTAAGTAAAAGAAGAGTTTCGAATTTTGCCAAAAGCTTACATTGTGAATATTTTTATTTTGCTATGAAACCCAGTACGCGTTGCTTTCGAAAGATTATGAAAAAGTTTTCTTTAAAAAAAGAAGAACTTTGTATGATTGGAGATCAATTAATAACCGATGTATTAGCAGCAAATCGTTTTGGAATCACAGCATGTTTGGTAGAACCTCTTTCGAAAAAAGATTTAAAAATAACTTCTTTGAATCGCATCCTTGAAAATTATATTATAAAATATTATCAAAAAAAGAAAAAATTTAAAAAAGGTGAGTATTATGGATAAATATTGTAAAGGATGTGGAATCTTATTACAAGATGAAAATGCCCTGCAAGAAGGATATACAACATCTCTAGAAAATGATATCTGCCAAAGATGTTTTCGTATGAAAAATTATGGAGAATTTCAAGTATCTACCAAGAATAATGAAGAATATATTGAAATATTAAAAAGTATTAATGAAACAAAAGATTTAGTTTTATATATTGTCGATTTATTAAATTTAGATCAAGATATTCATTTTATTCGAGAATATATTCATAATAAAATCGTATTGGTATTAAATAAAAGAGATACCTTACCAAAAAGTATTAAAGAAGAAAAATTAAAACAGTATATTAAAAATATGGATGTAGACTTTGAAGATATTGTAGTAATTAGTGCCGAAAAGAATGAAAATATTGATGTATTATTAAATACGATTAAAAAGTATCAAACCTCAAAACGTGTTTATGTTGTTGGACATACCAATGTTGGAAAAAGTAGTTTAATTAATACGTTAATTAAAAATTATTCCGACAATACCAACTCTTTGACAATTTCACCACTTCCATCAACAACCTTAAATAAAATTGAAATAGATTTGAACGATACCCTTACTTTGATTGATACGCCAGGTTTAGTCGATCGAGAAAATATTGTTCATTATATTGATCTTTCTCTTTTAAAAAAGATTCATCCCAAATCTCGAATTAAACCAAAAGTTTATCAGATTAAAAAAGGACAATGTATTGTCATTGGAAATTTAGCAAGAATTGATTATGTAGAAGGAGAAAGAAATAGCTTTGTCGTCTATGTATCCAATAGTCTGAAAGTAAAAAGATACAATGCAACTCGTTGTAAATTATTAAAAGATTTAGCGAAAACCAACTATGAAGTAGGGTATCAAGAAGATATTGTGATTAACGGACTTGGTTTTATTAAAATTACAGAAAAAGCAAAAGTCGATGTCTATGTAGATAAAAATGTTGGAACGTACATTAGAAAATCTATGATATAAAAAGAAATACGATTCAAGCACTAGATTTCAATAAAAATAGGAAGCATTCATCTTGTGGGCTTCCTTTTAAAATGAATTTTAAAAAAATTCAAATTTTATAAAACAAATCCTAAAAAATAGAGTATAATAGTATTTGTTTAAGAAAAATTAACCAAAATGAAAACCTTATTCTATTTTAAAAAATGAAATATAAGGGGGATGTTGAATGAGAGATACACTTGTTGAGATTCGAAATAAGTTGGATATCGTAGATGTTATTTCTTCTTATATTCCTTTAACAAAACAAGGGAAGAACTTTTTTGGTGTCTGCCCTTTTCATGATGATACAAATCCTTCCATGAGTGTATCCAGGGAAAAACAAATTTATCGGTGCTTTTCATGTGGCGCAAGTGGAACGGTTTTTACATTCGTTCAAAATTACGAACATATTTCTTTTAAAGAAGCACTTGCCATTTTAGCAGAAAAAGCAGGAGTCAAATTAGAAGGAAATTATGCTCCTTCAAAACAAAAAACAAAATATGAACCATTTTATCAAATTTATGATTTATCTTGTCGAATCTACCAAAATAATCTGCAATCCAAAATGGGTAGCAAAGCCAAAGAATATTTAAAGGAAAGAGGAATCGATGAAGAAATCATCAAAGAATTTGAAATCGGTTTATCGGGAGCAACAGATCATCAATTATCCGATATGTTAACCAAAAAAGGCTACCTTGAAAAAGATTTAAATACGTTAGGACTCGTAAATACAAGACGAGATATGTATCAAAATAGAATTATGTTTCCTCTTTGGGATAGCTATGGAAGAGTCGTTGCTTTTTCCGGAAGAAGATATTTAACAGAAGAGGGAAGTAAATATGTAAACACCAAAGAAACACCCATCTTTATTAAAGGAAATATGGTTTATAATTACCACCGAGCCCGGGAAGAAGTAAGACTTCGAAAGAATGTCCTGGTGATGGAAGGGTTCATGGATGTCATTCGTGCATCTACCGCCAATGTTAAAAACGTCGTTGCTTTAATGGGAACGGCCATGACCCATGAGCAGGCCAATCTCATCAAAAGACTCTCCAATAACATCATTCTATCGTTTGATGGAGATGATGCTGGGCGGCATGCCACTCTTGTAAACGGAGAAGAATTAGAACGTTTAGGAGCAAATGTCAAAGTATTAGAGTTAAAAGATAACGATGATCCAGATACTTATATTTTAAAGTATGGTGCAGAAAGCTTTCAAGACTTAATCAAAAATGCCATTACCTATCGAGATTTTAAGATTGAAAGCCTAAAAACAGGGAAAAATTTCAATAGCGACGAAGAAAAAGCGGACTATATTAACGAAGTAATCGAAGAAGCAAGTAAGATAAAAGATGAAATTCGTAGAGAAATCATCTTAAAAAACCTTGCAATTGAATTCAATTTGAGTTATAATACCTTGGAAAAACGGTTACAGGAACTTCTTTTGAAAAATACAGAAATAAAAGAAAAACTTGTAATCCCAACCAAGAAACCAAACTTAAAAGATAAATATTATATTGCACCTCGTGCTGTTTTATACTATATGATTGAAAATAAAAAGGTTTTAGAGTATTATCAAGAAAAAGGAATTTTCTTTCCAGAAACAAAATTTCGAACTTTTGCATCAGAAATCTCGTATATTTTTAAAAAATATGGTATAATAGCGCTAGCGGATTTTTATACCTACTTAAGCGATAAAGAAGAAATGTTAAAACTGTTAGAAGAAATTGTAGAATTAGATTTACCTGACGATGTAAAATTTGAAACAGTTCTCGATTATATTCAAGTGATGGAAAAAGATTACCGGAACCAAGAAATAAAAAGGTTAAAAGATTTGATGAAAAAGAGTCCAGACTTGAAAGAAAAAGAGATGCTGTTTGAAAAAATTAGGAGTTTAAAAATAGGGAGTTGAAAAAAATGCCAAATGAAATCAAAACCATGGAAGAAAGAAAAGAAAAATTAATCCAAAAAGGAAAAGAACAAGGATTTATTACTTATGAAGAATTGGCAGAAGAATTAAAAGGGTTAGAAGTCGATAGTGATTCACTTGATGATTTATATAATTCACTTGTTCAAAATAACATTGAAATTATTGCAGAAGATGGCGAACCAAGTGGAGAAGAAGATGGTGGAGGAGAGGATCTCCTCGATAATATTGAAGATTATACGTTAAGTAAAGATATTAAAATTAATGATCC
>CANQHK010000059.1 GCA_947623645.1 uncultured Bacilli bacterium | reverse complement strand
AGCTATCGCTCTTGCAATAGACAACCTTTGTTTTTGTCCGCCTGAAACATTCGTGCCGCCTTGTGAAATATGTCTTTCGTATTTCTCGGGTTTTTGATTTATAAACTCTGTTGCTTGTGCAATCTCTGCTGCTTTCTCCATTTCTTTTTTCGGAATTTTTTTACCATACTGAATATTATCTTTAATCGTTCCACTAAAGAGGATTCCTTTTTGAGGAACATACCCAATTCGGTTATGTAAATCTTCCAAAGTAACATCTTTAATGTTAATTCCATCAATTAAAATTTCTCCAGTTGTAACATCAAATAATCTTGGAATCAAGTTAATTAGTGTGGATTTACCACTTCCTGTAGAACCAATAAAGGCCGTTGTTGTACCCGGTTTTGCTTGGAAGGTGATATCGCTGATAACATCGTAATCGGCATCGGGATACCGGAAAGAAACTTTGTTAAATTCCACCAATCCTTTGGCTCTTCTTTTAAACTGAACAGGATTTTTAGGATCTTTTATCGTTTCTTTTTCAATAATTACTTCGTTAATTCTTTTTAAGGAAATAATTGCTCTTGGAATCATAATGGAAACTAAAGAAATCATTAAGAAAGACATAATAATTTGCATCGTGTACTGAATGAAAGCCATCATATCTCCTAAAGCAAGGCTTCCAGTATCAATTCCTTTAGCACCGAACCAAATAATTAAAAGTGTAATCACATTCATCGTAAACATCATAAGAGGCATCATCGAAGACATTACCCGGTTAACAAATAACGATACTTTCATAAGACGAGTATTTGCATCATCAAATCGACGTTCTTCATGACGTTCATTGCTACAAGCTCGAATTGGCAAAATTCCCGTTAAAATTTCTCTTGCAACTAGATTTAAGCGATCGACTAATTTTTGTAAGCGACTGAACTTTGGCATCACGAAGATAAACATCAAGAAAACAATTGCTAAAATGACACCTACTGCAACAGCAATAATCCAAGCCATCGAATAGTTGGTATGGAGTACTTTAAAGAGTGCTCCAAAGCCAATAATCGGTGCATAAATAACCGTTCGAACAATCATTACAATCATCATTTGAATTTGCGTAATGTCGTTGGTACTTCTGGTAATTAAACTAGCCGTACCATATTTTTTCATCTCTTCATTAGAAAACTTCAAAACTTTAGCAAATACACTGCTTCGAAGTCTTTTCGCAAGACCTGCCGCCATACGAGCACCAAGGTATCCTACTAAAACCGTTGCAAGCATACTAACAAGAGCAATTCCAAGCATTTTAGCCCCCGTTGTTAAAATATAGGTTAACTGAATTTTATCGGTATTCATTCCAATTGCTTCATACTCTGCTTTAACAAAAGACTTAACTGCAGCATCCGTGAAACTACTAGGAACTTCCTCTAACTTTTGATAGAATCCCTCGAGAGCTTTTTCTTTTTCCTCATCTTTCATCTTCGAAAATAAAGTAAGAATATCCATTCCTTCTGGTAATTCCATCTCTGTTTGAAACATACTCGCCATTTCACTATTATTTAAGACACTAAGAAATAACATTGGACCTTTTAAAAGTTCTTCCAAATCTTCATCATGATTTCCATTTAAAAGATAAATTGCTTCATCTTTTAAAGCAGGATACTTTTTACTATATTTTTTATATTGATTATTAATAAAAGAATAACTTTCTAATACCCGATCTTTCTCTTTATCCGTCATAAAAGTAGTAAGAGATTGCATCGTACTTCTCCGAAATACTTCCGGAACTTTGGTATCAATTCCTCCTTCAGAAATTCCTACATTAATAATATTGGAAGTGTAAGAAGGTAAAGATAAATCACAAACTGCTTGAAGGGATAATAAAACTAAAATCACAATAATGGATTTATAATACTTTCCTAAATATTTCAATAATGTTCTCATGTTAATTTTCCTCCTTTGGATTTTGAAAATAAATAAGATTCAAGATGTCTTCTAACTTTTTTCGATATTCCTCTGCTTTTTCTTCTTTTTCTAAGCTATCGATAATCGCTTTTGTAAGTAAAAAGAAAAGAATTTCTAAAATACTTTTCCGTAAGTCTTCCGGAAGTGGAATTTTTTCTTCTAACGTATCCATTATTTCTTGATCTAAAAATAAATAATTTTTATGGTTTTTGGTTTCTGCTTTGTGAAAAGTAATCATTACATTTTTGTAATACGATTGTTTCTTTGTTTTTAAAATATAAGAATATAGAGTATCATAAAGAATTAAAATCATTTCTTTAATATCTTTTGCTTTTTGAATTTCTTTTTTTGCTTTTTCTAATACAATTCTTTTTTCTTGCTCAAAAAGATAAAAGTACAAATCATCGATATTATCAAAATATTGATAAAAACTTCCTCTTGGAATATGAGCCTCTTGAATAATTTTATTAATCGAAGCATCGGATAAAGGATGAAGTTTAAATTCTTCAAAAGCTGCTTTTAAAAGAACATCTTGTTTTTCTTTATGTAAATTTAAAAAAGTTTTGGTAGGCATCTACTACTCCTCCTTTTTTATACCAGGCACTATTCATTATATGCGACATGTTGTCATATGTCAATATTTTTTTGTTCATCTTTTGAAATTTATGATATACTTGTTTTAGAAATGAAAGAAAGGAGACTTTTTATTTTGAAAAAGAAAAATTTATTCTTTAAAACTTTTTGTCTTTTCTTTCTTGTTCTTTGTCTTACAGGATGTGGAAAGAGAGAAAAAGTTTATGTAGAAATGGATATCGTAAATTATGGAAAAATGACTTTAGAGTTAGATCCAAATATTGCTCCCAAGACGGTTCAAAATTTTGTTGATTTAGTAGAAAAGGGATTTTATGATGGTCTAACATTTCATCGAATCATCGATGGATTTATGATTCAAGGGGGAGATCCTCTTGGAACAGGTCTTGGAGGAAGCGATAAAAAAATCGTTGGAGAATTTGAAAATAATGGATTTAAAAATAAACTTTCTCATAAAAGAGGAGTTATCTCCATGGCAAGAGCAGCAAACGATATGAATAGTGCTTCAAGTCAATTCTTTATTATGCAAGAGGATAATCCTTCTTTAGACGGAGATTATGCTGCTTTTGGAATCGTTACTGAGGGAATAGAAATTGTCGATGAAATTTGTAAAAATACAAAAGTAGAAGATGATAATGGTACGGTTCTTAAAGAAAATCAACCAAAAATTCGTTCCGTTAAAATTATTGAAAATAAAAAATAAGGTGGAGGCCTTATTTTTTAGGTTCTTAAACATTAAGGAGTGGTGAAAGAAATTTTACCACTCTTTTAAAACGCAAAAAAAAGACATTACAACACAAACCTGTTATAATGTAGTTAATAGAAAAAATAAACAAAATAAAGGGTGTTGTTAATGTCTATAAATAATTCTATACTAAAATTACTAAATATGGAAGACTCTAATTTAATTTTTGATGAAAATATTTGTGAAGAACGAAAAATTAAAAATAAAAGATGTTTGATTCTAAAGGGATATTTGAAAAATGAATTTGAATATTGTCCATGTTGTGGTTGTATAAATGACGAAACAATTATAAAATATGGAACGAAAACTAGTTTCATAAAAATCCCTAAAATATCTGAATTAGATAGTTATTTAGAATTAAAAAAACAAAAATATTTATGTAAAATTTGCAATAAACGAATGACTGCTACCACAAAAGAGGTTGATTATCGATGTAGAATCAGTAATCATACAAAACATTCCATCATCTATTATTCAAAGGACATATTACCTCATACCTATATAGCTAAAAATCATAATGTTAGTAATATGACAGTTCAAAGAACACTCAATAAAGTCTATGACAATAAAACATTGTATAAAAAATATTTACCAGAAGCAATATGTATTGATGAATTTACAGCAATGAAAGGAATAATGGCATTTAATTTTTGTGATGCCAAAACGGGGAAAACAATTGATTTAGTATTGGATAGAAAATTAGACAATCTAATAAAATACTTTGGATATTATTTAAAAGAAGCAAGAGATAAAGTCAAGTTTGTAGTGATGGATATGTATAAACCCTATATAACCTTGGTAAAGGAAGTCTTTGAAAACGCAAAAATTATTATCGATTTATTTCATATTGTACAACTGATCAGTAAAAGTTTAAATAAAACAAGGATACAAGCTATGAAAAAAGATAAAATAAATTATAGAAAAATGAAAAGATATTATCGATTATTACTAAAACCGAGATTAGAATTAGATTGTAGTAAATGGAAGAAATATACTTGTTTTAAAAACTTAATGACAGAAGTGGATATAGTTGATTATATATTAGAACAAAATAATGAGTTAAAAAAGACTTACGAACTTTATCAAAATATTTTATATTCATTACAAAGAAAAGATTATATTCTTTTCAATGAAATCATAGAAAAAGAATATGAAGGAATCTCCCCATATATGGAAACTTCCTTAAACACATTAAGAGAATTTAAAAAACATATAAAAAATACTTTAGAACAGCCTTATAGTAATGGAATCATGGAAAGAAATAATAATACATGTAAATTGATTAAGAGAGTCGCTTTTGGATTTCGAAACTTTTCTAATTTTAAAGCTAGAGTCTTAATATCTACAAATATTTTTAGAAACGAAAAGAGTAGTAAAATTTCTTTTACCACTCCTTAATGTTTAAGAACCATTTTTTATTTTATCCTGTAAGAACAAAACGGAAACTTATTTTCTCGCTGACATCACCTGTACCCCTATCAATGCTGAACTGTCCTGCCAAAGCTCCAAAGTTTAAATATCCACCACGATAGATCCAAGGGTTCTCTGCGTCAACAAAACCCGAGCGGTCAGCAAACCATGAATTATGTTGTCGCTGAGTTCCATCTTTATCGTAATAAACATAAAAAGGGCCCATTTCTCCTGTTGCATCTCCTAAGATTCGATTATTAAAACTTGACCAACTACTCGTATTTAAATACTTGTCAAAATAAGTAGGATAGTTTGTTAAATCAGAAGATGTAAGCCCAGAGGTAACATTATTTGAATTTTTTTCAAAGCGTCCATCCATAAAAGAAGCCATATATTCAAAGGCTCCACCAGTCATATCATAAATTCCTGTGATGTTTCCAGTTGTTGATGCTGAATATCCTGTTGATGTATTATACGGTTGTGTTTCACTATCATCTGTTCCTTCGATTCCGGGATAAGAACTTTGATCCGTATTCATTGTAGCCGAATAACCTGTTAAAAAACTAGAATTATTATTAATATTTACTTCTGACCCGATTCCATATATAGATTGAGATAGGTATGCAACTGCTCCCCACTCTGTATTTTTCATCATATGACTTTTTAAATTTGTTTTATAATTCAAACATGTATGAAAGATATTTCCAATATTTATACTACGCCAAGAATAAACATTTGGTTTTATGATAATGTTGGCTTCAGATGTCTTATTTTGTTGTGCTTTTTCTGTCGTCCATCCATCGATTGAAGAAATCGGACTATTGGTGTCTGTATTTTGATTATATCCTGTTTCAAACTTTCCAACCCAAAAACCATTAACATTTAAAGTTATAAATGCTGGATGTGTCATATATTTATCAACTGCACATGAATTCGTTCCAGCACTGGTCATTGGAGTTTTACATTCTCCCTCTTTATCTTGCGTTACTTTATCTTCCGTTTCAAAAACTATATCAATAAGTTTTTCTGCTCCTGTAAAATGTCTTAAAGAAGTGGCTGAATCTTTATTGGTATCCGTTAAGTTTCCTAATTTATAATTAGAACTGTAATTTCCTATATTAAAAAGTTTATACCGGTATCTTGGAATCCAGACAAAATAACTTTGAATATCTTTTTCTGCGATTATATCTCCTACCTGATAGGTTTCACTTGGAGTATTTACTAAAATTACTGCATTCGCCCATTCTTTTTCTTGATAATTATACCACGTTGCATATTCACTTGCATAATGTACGGTTCCATCTCCATCTAAAGTTACTGGAATCATTTTATCTCCTAACACTGGATCTGTTCCATTTAATATAGAATCTTTATAAGTGTCACTTGCTTTATTTGTTATTTTGGTAAATTCATTTTCTACCTCAACTTCATTATTTACAAGTCCTCCTCGGACACTTATTTCTAAACGTACTGCTTGATCACTTTCATTATGAATCGCTAAATAAATTTGTTTCGTTTCATTTGGAGCAATAGTACCTTCTGGAAGGTCAGTAGAAAGTTTATCACTACTTTCAATATATTCTACTTTTACATTTTCTATTTTTTTGTAAACAAAAGCATATTTGCTTTCTATTTCATTGGTACTATTCAGTTCTATATGAACGACTTTATATCCTTTTGCTTTTACATAAATTCCTTTTTCAATATCTTCATCTAAAATAAAATTATAATTTAATTTTCCAACAACAAAATTAATTTTATTTCCTTCAATATTCTTTTCAAAAAGAGCATAAGAGTTTCTTAATGTTATCACGGTAAATAAGCATAATAAGAGAATTACAATAAAAATCAAGCGTTTTTTTCTTTTCTTCTCCTTCATTTTTAAACACCTCTTTTAATTTTATTATGACACAATCTATTTTTCATTCTTTAATTACCATTGTACCCCCCCCCCCATCGAAAATGTCAAGAAAAAAGCTGAGATTTTTCTCAACTTCTTGTAAAACGTGTAAATAATTATGCTATTTTTTGATTTTTCTTATCGATCGATTTCTTTAAAGATTTTACTTGTTTTAATGGAAGATTTGTTGACTTTGATACTACTTCTTCACTTACTCCATTTTCTATTAAAGAACATGCTGTTTCTAGAATTGCATTCTTCCGTCCCTCTTCCAAACCAATAGTCTTTCCTTCTTCCAAACCAATAGCTTTTCCTTCCTGAATTCCTGTCATTTTAATTCCATGTTTCATCTTCTCTTCTAAACCACAAGCTTCATAAATATCTCTTAAGTCCATATCCCAAAATGACTTGGCTTTTCGTGCTAACCCCATAAACCTTTCATCCTCCTTTGCTATTTCTTCGATTTCATGATAATTCTTCGCGAGTAAAAATCTCGCAAATCGTTTTAACGTATCACTTACACCTTCATTATACTCCTCATTCACTACATTTTCAAGTATAATGTGCCAAGATTGATACAATTCTACTTCTCCTTCTAAATTTCCCTCTTCTTCTTCCAAGATTCGATATTTTAAAATCGTTTTCTTCGTCTTCACTCAAAAAAATATGTACTACTAGGGATTACCATATTGATTAATTAAATAAGGCAACATTGCATTTAAAACTACTTCATCACATTTGGTAGTAGCATTATTATCTAAATATATTGTTTATAGTCATGATTATTTTTCTTTGAATCGATTTCAATTAAAGTCTTCATCTCTTTTAATTCTGTCTATCTAATTCTCTTTTAGAATAATTGTTTTTAATTGATAATTGTAAATAAAAGAGTCTTTCTTCTTTTGTTTTAGAACCGCTTAAAATAAGAAGATTATTTGTCCACGATAATTGCGTCACCAGTGGTGTCGCAA
>CANQHK010000058.1 GCA_947623645.1 uncultured Bacilli bacterium | reverse complement strand
TAAATTTATGAATTATGATGGACCGATTTTAACCGATAGTGGAGGATTTCAAGTATTTTCCCTAGCAAATCCCAAAGATATTACAGAAGAAGGAGTTCATTTTAAAAGCCACATCGATGGAAGTAAATTATTTTTAACTCCAGAGAAATCCATTGAAATTCAAAATAAATTGGGTAGTGATATTGCCATGAGTTTCGATGAATGTCCTCCTGCAAGTGCTTCTTACGAATATATGAAAAATAGTATTGAAAGAACCCTTCGTTGGGCAAAACGTGGAAAAGTTGCTCATAAAAATCAAAACCAAGCTCTTTTTGGAATCGTCCAAGGAGGACCTTACGAAGATTTAAGAAAATGGAGTGCAACAGAAACTGTAAAATTAGATTTTGATGGGTATAGTATCGGTGGAGTTGCGAATGACGGAGAAAGCAAAGAAGATATGTATAAAGCAATCGAATATTCAACTCCTTATTTACCAGAAGGAAAACTTCGTTATTTAATGGGAGTAGGGGAACCTTTAGATATTATTGAAGGAGTGATTCGAGGAATCGATATCTTTGATTGCGTTTTACCAACGAGAATTGCAAGACATGGAAATGCCTTTACCAAATACGGGAAAATCAATTTAAAAAATGCGCAGTGGAAAGAAGATTTTACACCAATCGATGAAGATTGTGATTGTTATGCCTGCAAACACTATACCAAAGCGTATATTCGTCACTTAATCCTCGTCGATGAAGCCTTTGGAGCAAGACTTTTATCCATTCACAATATCCGTTTTCTAATCCATTTAACCGAAGATTTAAGAAAAGCAATCGAAGAAGATAAAATTTTAGAATATCGCGAAAACTTTATCCAAAATTATACAGTGAAAAGAAAGGAAAAAAATCATGAAAATTGATATTACCAAACTTTTACAAAATATGGAAGATTCTATTACTCTTTCAGAAAATTTTACATTCCCCAAAGAATATTTAGAAAAATCCGATATTTTAGATTTTCAAGATGGAAAAGTAACCGGGAAAATTGTCAAAGACCCAGAAGACGATGTACATCTTTATTTAGAAGTTCAAGGAACGCTTATTTTAGAAGATAGTATTTCTCTAGAAGAAGTAAAATACCCAATTTCTCTAGAAATTGATGAAAAAATTGAAAAAAATCAAGAAATTTTAGAAAATACTCTTGATATTCTTGATATTTTATGGCAAAATATTGTATTGGAAGTTCCTCTTCGATTAACACATGTAACAGATTACAGTAAATTTCAAGGGGACGGCTGGAAATTACTTCGTGAAGATGATGTAAATACGAAGAATAATCCTTTTGAAGAATTAAAAGATATGTTTGGAAAGGAGTGATAACATGGCTGTACCATTTAGAAAAGTATCCAAAACAAGAAAAAGAATGAGAAGAAGTCATAATGCAATAAGTGCAAATGCTATGACAAAATGTCCAAATTGTGGAGAAGTAATTCGTCCTCATAGAGTTTGTAAAAACTGTGGACAATACAAAGGAAAAGAAGTTATTCAAAAAACAGAAGAATAAAACACGAAGAATACCTTAAAGAAATAAGGTATTTTTTTGAAATGGAGTGATGATCCAATGATTTGGAAATATATTTTATTATTTCTCATTTATTCCATTTTAGGATGGATTATCGAAACAACGTATTGCACCAAAAAAATGGGACGATTTGTCGATCGGGGTTTTTTAATTGGACCCTATATTCCCATTTATGGAACAGCAGCTCTTTTAATGATTATTTTTCTAGAAGAATATAAAGAAGATGTTTTTGTTTTATTTTGTATGATGGTAATCTACTCATCAGCTCTAGAATACGTAACGAGTTACTTAATGGAAAAACTATTTTCAGCAAGATGGTGGGATTACTCTCATGAAAAATATAATTTAAATGGAAGAATTTGCTTAAAAAACTCTCTTCTTTTTGGAGTTTTAGGATTTTTCTTAATTTATATTGTAAATCCCATTGTAGAAAGTTTTATAAATTTACTTTCTCCTTTCCTTTTAAAATTAATAACATCTATTTTGCTTACAATTTTTATAATAGATTTTATTCTAAGTTTTCTTTTAATTTCAAAACTTCACTTTAAAATTAAAAATATTCAAAATGATGCAACCGAAGAAGTGGATCAAGAAGTAAGAAAACTGTTAGCGCATTATCGTTTACTTTATAGAAGATTATTAAAAGCATTCCCTAGAATTCACTTTACAACCAAAAGTGGAAATGCCTTTATAAGAGGAATTAAAAGAACTTTAAAAGATGCTGATACCTTTTTAAGAAACAAAAAGAAAGATATCAAGGAAGCAAAACAAAAAGTAAAAGAATTAAAAGAAGAGGAACAGGATAAAGAAATCATCAAAGAGCAAAAAGCAATTTTAAAAGAAATTAAAAAAAGAAGGTTTCCAGGATAAAACTTTCTTTTTTTTGTATAATAATTTAATTTTTACACACTCTATTTTTGGAGGATAAAAATATGAAAAATAATACAAAGAAGTTTACAGAAAAAGATCTTGCTTATATTAACGATATGTTTAGTTGGAATCTAGAAGCTTTGAAGTTGGCCAACCACTTCATGGAAGAAGCAGAAGGAGAGGAAGTTGTAGAGATTTTACAAGAAGTATCTGATGTTCATCTAGAAAACTTAAATACTTGTATCAAAATCTTAGAAGGTAATCTAGAAGAAGATGAAGAATGTTGCGATGAAGAAAATGAATCTTATGAAGAAAATGACGAAGACGAAGAAGATTACGAAGATGATGACGCCGAAGAAGAGGAAGACGAAGACGACGACGAAGAAGAGTATGATGAGGAGGATGAAGAAGATGAATAACAATGGACTTCAAATGATGGATAAAGATTATTTAACAACTATCCTTGAAATTGAAAAAAATATGAGTAATAATTATTCAATAGCAATGAATGAAGCAAGTACAGATGATTTATATGAAACGTTTTTTGATATGTTCACAAATATTAAAGATATGGCAAGAGATCTTTATGATTTAATGAATCATTATGGTTGGTATAAAATAGAAAGTGTCGAAGAACAAAAAATAGATTCTGCCATTCAAAAACTAAAACAACAATTAAATAGAATAGAAGAATAGGAACTGCCAAAAAAGCAGTTTTTCTTTTGGAAATTTAAAAAAGAACAACAAAAAGAGACTGATACAAAATCAATCACTTAATTTTGAGATGCTCCAATAAAATGCCTAACAACACTAAAGTCATAGTATTAAATTAAAGCACTTCTGCTCTTGTAAAATTAATTTTACACTACTATTTTTTCTAGTTAAATATTATGTATATGTATTTTATATCAATTTTAACATAAAATATAATTGACAAATAGTGGATATTTTGATATATTAATAACACCAGAAACGATTATTTTCGTGATGGGATACTGTGGTCTTTACGACCGTATCGGCTAATTAGCCGAATGACTGTGGTCTTTACGACCGTATGGCTATTACATTTGTAATAGCTATTTTTGTTTCGTCAGAAAATTGATAACTTCATTATCAATCAATTCTAGTGTATCACTATCGCATGAACATTTTATATTATCATAGAATATTCTAGTTTTACTAATTGTGGTTATTTGAGTAATTAAAGCATAAGTTTTTTTATTATATCGCATATTATTGAAAGGCTTTAGTAAATTTCCTAGATACAATCGTTTGTATCCTTTTTTTGAAGTTAACGGAAGTACCGTAATATTATCAACACTGTTATTATCATCATCATTCAAAACAATAGCAAAATGTGTGTTTGATAATTCAGAGCCAACATTTATTCCAAAATCCACTTTTATTATTTCACCTCTTTTAAAATTAGGTTTTTTTTGAATAATATTTTTAGATTCATTTTTGAATATAGTTGATTCTTTTTCTAACCAATTTCCTAATTTTATAAATTTCGGATGTTCTGTATTATAAGCATATTTATAATTAGTACAACTATCATCTATTTTTTCAATTTGACTTTTTTCTTTTTCTTTAGTAATCATTTACTTCACTTCCTCACTTTTATGTATTCTTCAATTTTTTAATATCTATCTGCTTCATCTTCATAATCTTAAATATGAAAAGCAAAAAATGTCATTAATGGTTATAATAGAACTTAATCTTTAGTATCCCATGTGGACCGGAGACTTTTTTTAATTTTTCTAAGCGAATTTTCCAAAACCATAAGTCGTTAATAATTATATACGATTTCCAAAATTTGTCAAATTTTTAATAAATATCTTGTCAAAATACCTAGAGGATTAAATATACTATTAAATAATACTATTGGTAATATGAAAAAACTATGACGAAGATATCAATGTAAGAATGAAAATACCAGATGATTACGAAAACAAAAAATTAATTATGAAAATATTATGGAAATACCTAAATCTACAAATATAAAAAATAAGACAATAAAAAAAGATGATGTTTCCATTTTCTTTATTCCGAATTATCAGGTAATTTTGCTTTAAATTTATTTCTACTATCTTATAAATATAATTTACTATATACTTAATACTTAAAATTTTTCCTAGTAAATTTCCTAATAAATTTCCTAATAAATTTCCTAATAAAATTTTATCTATTTGCTAAAAAATGGTAGAATTGTTATAAAGCTAGTATACATACTTTTATCAGAGACCAAATTTATTATAGAAAAGATAATAGAAAAGCAAATTATGATGATTTAAAATTATTTATAGAATTTATTATAAAAGTGTGCATAACACTTTTAGTAATTGTTCCAATGTTGAATCTATTGGAACTTTTTCGGGCATAAAAATTAAATGAAAAATTTACAACTCTTCTGATTTTTGTTATAATAAACCCATGAAAAAAATTGTAGAAAAAGAAATCCTTCAAAAAATTCAGGATAAAGAAGATAAACTTTTGTTGTCATTGGTTCTTGATAAATATCATCATTATGAAAAGACCAACCTTTCCTGCTATAGTAATTTTTTAAATGAGCGAGAAGTTCAATTTTTAGAAAATCTTCTTTCTTCTTTGAAAATTCCTTATCAAATTTATAAACCAAACGCCTCTTGTGAAAAATCCATTCTTTATTTTGGAACGTATCAAGATTTTATATCCTTTTATAAAATTCCAATTTTGAAAACCCACAGAGAAGTTTTAGGTTCTCTTTTTGCCTCTGGTTTTTCCCATTCGATGATTGGAGATATTTTCATGGGAGAAAATGAGGTGTATCTAACCAATTTAGAAAAATACGATTTTCTCTTAGAAACTTCTTTTACGAAAATAGGTTCCCAAAAAATTACTTTACAAAAAATTCATAAACTTCCAGAAATTGAAAGAAAGTATCAAGAACTGACCCTTCTTGTTCCAAGTCTTAGAACAGATTTAATTTTATCGAGAATTTTAAAACAGAGTCGAAAGAAAACAGAGGAGTACCAAAAAGAAAAAAGAGTTCTCGTAAATTATAAAGAAATATCTCCCAAAAAGCTCTTAAAAGAAAAAGATATTCTATCGATTGAAAAACAAGGAAAACTAAGAATCGAAGAAATCACTCAAACTTCCCATGGAAAATGGCAAGTAAAGTTGAAAAAATATCTGTAAGAATCTTGCAACAGATAAGAAATTTGTGTTATAATGACACTAGGAGGGTTAAATATGAAGAATTTTTGGAAAAAAAATAAAGAAATTGTTACGAAAATTTTAATTGCATTAGGAATTGTACTTGCACTGGTTATTTTATTCTTTGTCTCTGAAAATATAGGAGATCGTTCTATGGATAAAAAAGAGGTTATTCAAAGTATATTTCTAGAAGAAGGACAAGTACTAGATGCTGAGAAAATGAAACCGGTTACAGAAATTACTTACGATGAATTTAAAGACATTTTAAGTAAAAAAGGAAAGACAACAACCGTTGTATTACTTGGAACCGATGATTGCTATTATTGTCAACAACAAAAGCCAGTACTAGAAAGCTTAATGTATGAATACAATTTAGACATTAAATATCTAAATGTATCAACAGGAGATGAAAATGGTAATAATGCCAAAATCACACAAAAACAATATCAAGAAATTGTTGATTTGCACAAAGATTTAACCAATGAAGATGGAACTCCATTTGGTACGCCAACATTTATTTCTATTCGAAATAAAAAAGTACGTAAAGTATCACAGGGAGGACAAACTCGTACACAACTTCTTAAAACATTCGCCGATATGGGCATTATTACAACAGAATAAGAGGGAATCCAATGAATAATGTATATACGTTTGTAAAAGAATTTAAAAGAAAGTATCCAACGACGGTTGCTTGGAGATTAAAAAGAAATTCAACCATTGTAGAAAAACACTTAAATCCAGGAGAAACCGTACAGTATGCTTTTCCAGCACAAAAAAATGATAATCCACTAGATATTTCTTCAACTGCGATTGTTGCTGTTACCAATGAGAGAATTTTAATTGGTAGAAAACGGGTTATTTTTGGGTATTTCTTAGATTCTATCACGCCAGACTTATTTAACGATTTAAAAGTCTTATCGGGAATATTCTGGGGGAAAATTCATATTGATACAGTCAAAGAATTTGTAACTTTATCCAATATTGATAAAAAAGCTCTTCCAGAAATTGAAACCAAAATTACAAGTTTTATGATGGAAGCGAAAAAAAAGTATGGAATTTCAAAAGAGAAATAGTATTTTCTCTTTTTTTTTGGTATAATACTATTAGATAGTGAAATAGATAGAGAATTGTCCAACATCAAAGGATGGATTACAACAATCCAACTCCTTAATATAAATAAGAAAGAAGGTGTTAATTTTGAAGAATAAATTAGAAACCATTTCAAATTTATTTGAGGGAAAAGAAATAAGAAGTATTTGGGATAGTGAGAAAGAAGATTACTTCTTTAGTGTTGTTGATGTTATAACTGCTTTGACGGAAAGTAAAATTCCAAAAAGATATTGGACTGATTTAAAAAGAAAATTAGAAAGTGAAGGAAGTCAGTTGTACGAAAAAATCGTACAACTGAAATTAAAATCTCAAAAAGATGGGAAAAGTTACTTAACAGATGTATTAGATACGAAAGGAATTTTAAGATTAATTGAATCTGTTCCATCCAGTAAAGTAGAAGTGTTTTATACCAAATGATATGGTTGTTTTAACACCGCTTAGATAACATACTACGATATTGGCATGTCAATATCAAAGTTGATAAGAAGAGTTTAATAATTTGGCAGACGCGTCTGCCAAATTATACGAGGAGGTTTAAATATGACAGAAATTAAATTAAATGACTTCAAGATTGCTATAGATAAAATAGTAATTAAAATCAAAAAAATGCAATTAGAAATATTTGAAAATGCGAATGCTAATGTAATGGATTTATATTTCTATATTGGTAAAATTATATATGAAAATAGTGAATATGGGAACAATTTTATAAATCAATTGTCGATTGAATTGAAGATTAAATTTCCTAATGCAAAAGGTTATTCTCCTAGAAATCTTCGTGATATGAAGAAGTATTATTTATCCGTAAAAGACAATGAACAATTGCAGGAATATTCATATAAAATACCATGGTCACACAATACAGTAATAATGCATCGAGTTAAGGATTATAATCAAAAAATATGG
>CANQHK010000057.1 GCA_947623645.1 uncultured Bacilli bacterium | reverse complement strand
CGATGAAGAAAAGGTTGCATCCACTTGGAATTTTATCAATAAACTTTGGAATGCTTCTCGTTTTGTCTTCATGAATACTGAAGGATTTACCAAAGAAGAGGAACAACAAGATTATTCTATTTGTGATGAATGGATTTTAACAAGATTAGAAGAAACGATTCAAGAAGTTACCAAAAATATGGATAAATATGAATTTCATACCGTAGGAAACACTCTTTATAGTTTTATTTGGGATGATTTTTGTGATGAGTATATCGAATTATCAAAAAGCAATATGAATGCTACTACAAAAACCGTTTTAATACGTGTTTTAAAAAATATTTTAATCATGCTTCATCCATTTATGCCTTATGTTACCGAAGAAATCTATCAAAATTTACCAACCCATGAAAAAACTTCTATTATGGAAGAAGAATATCCAGAATATAATCCTCAAGAAGTCTTTTTGGAAAGTAAAAATGCTGTTTCTAAAATCATTGAAAATATTCAGAATATCAGAAATTTAAAAGCTGTTCATCAAATTCCAAAAGATGCTTTTGTAAAACTTGAAACGAAGAAAGAATATTTTCCAATTTATATTTCTCAGTTAAAAATTCAAGAAGAAAAATTAACCGAAGAAGAAAAGACAGATTTAGAGAAAGTAGATTATCAAGGAACCGATATTAAAATTACTTATTATTTCCAAGGAGCAGTAGAAGATAAAGAAGAGATTCTTCAAGAAATTCAAAAATTAAAAGCATCGATTGAAAGACGAGAAAATCTTTTGAAAAATGAAAACTATGTCCAAAAAGCACCAGCAAACATCGTTGATTTAGACCGTCAAAAATTAAAAGAAGAAAAAGAAAAACTTGCTTCTTTAGAAGAAAAAGTGAAGTAAAAGATTATGTTCTAAAAAGATTCAAAAAAATTTGAATCTTTTTTGTATCTCATATTGGCAAACATATATTTGTATATTGACATGGGGGGGGGGGAAGTATGGTAAACTTATAGAATAAAAGAAAATAAAAAATAGGTTTACAGTGGTGCTAGTTCGTGATAAAATAGATATGTAAAATAAAGGAAAGCTGTTTAACGTGGAAGAAAAAAGAAGGAAAAGACAAATCATAAAAATTAGTATATTTATAACCAGTATTTTTGTTATATTCATGAGTGTCACGTACGGTTTTATCAATTTAACATTAACCGGAAATAAAAAACAAATTATTACAGCAGGAAATTTAAAATTAAAATTAGATGAGAAAGAAGAAATAGATATTACTAATGCACTACCTATGTATGATGAGGTAGGGCTTATCCAAGAGAAAGCATTTACTTTTGAGTTGGTTAATGAAACAAAGACTCCAACAAATTATATCTTAAGTTTAGAAGAAACCGAAACAAGTAAATCAAATGTAAGTAAATTAGAAACTAACATTGTTAAATATGGACTTACCAAAGAAGGATTAACAACCAAAAACAGACTATCTGATGTAGAAAAGAATAATTATCAAATTGATCAAGGAGTTATTAGAGGAAATAAAACAATCCATTATAGTTTAAGATTTTGGATTGATTCCAGTGTAACAGAGAATGACAAAATAAAAGGAAAAAGTTTAAGTTATTTAATCAAAATAGAAGGAAGTCAAACAGGAATCGAAGAAGAAACGAAAGATGCAAATGCACCAGTTCTAGCTAAAAATATGATTCCGGTAATCTATGATGCAGGAGAAGAAGATGGAACTGGAAAATGGGTAGTAGCAAACACAAATGAAGAATGGTATAACTATGAAGAACAGAAATGGGCGAATGCAGTAACGGTAACAGAGAACTCAAGAAGTAATTATATTAATGCTGAAACAGGAGAAATTAATGAAGTAGGTAAAGAAGTTTCAATGGACGATATCAATACTATGTGGGTATGGATACCAAGATATAGTTATAGTATAAAAAGTGAAGATAACGGAAAGAATTACTATGGTAAGAAAATCGAAGGAAATGATAATCCAACCAAAGAATTACCAGGAGAAATTGACGTTCATTTTATAGACAAAAACACAACTGAATATGGACTTGCACAATACACTGATAATATTAATGGAACATGGAGAACACCAGATGCCTTTACATTTGGTGGAAAGAATTTACCTGGAATTTGGGTAGGAAAATTTGAGTTAGGTGGAACTTTATCTGATGCTTGTACAAATGAAACCTGTGATACATCTAAGTTAACAATAAAACCCGGAGAAACTTCTTTAAGAGAACAAACAGTAAGTAGTTTCTTCTATGCTATAAGAAATATGCAGAATGAAGGTAACCCATTTGGATTTGATGCAGCTAGTCAAAATACTATGGACATTCATATGATCAAAAATAGTGAATGGGGAGCAGTTGCATACCTATCTCAAAGTAAATACGGAAAATATGGAAATAGTACTTATAAAACTTCCGAGGATAAACAAGTACGAATTAATAACTGTAGTACATATAAAACGGGAATCGGAGCAAGTACTCAAAATGCAAAAGAAACTACGGATATTTGTGAAAGTCAAGAAAATCAATATGATGGTACCTATGGACAAGCAGCAAGTACCACTGGAAATATAACAGGAATCTATGATATGAGTGGTGGAGCTTATGAATATGTTATGGGAGTATTAGCAGATGATCAAGGAATTCCTAGAAGTGGACAGAGTACTACCTCTAATTCTGGTTTCAAAGGGAAATTAAATGATGATACAGAATATTCAGACGGAATCAACTTACCAAATGCTAAGTATTATGATTTATATACAAATACAAATTCTAGTATAGCTTGCAATTCTGGAGTATGTTATGGACATGTATTATCGGAAACCTCAGAATGGTATAATGATAAAGGCAATTTTCTCTCCTCTAGTAGCCCTTGGTTCCTACGTGGCGGGAGCTACGCCTATACTTCGAATGCAGGTGTATTCAATTTCCGCAGCAACGATGGCGATGCGTACAGTGACTATTCTTCCCGTGCTACTCTTATACCAATTCCAAATAATTAAAAAAATACTCATGAAATCTAATCTAGATATCATGAGCTTTTAAATTATAGATGTAAATCTATGTAAAATTTTCGTAAAGTTATTGTAAAACGTTGTTGCACTTTAGGAACATCGTAGATGGAGTAATTTACCAATCCGATTACCGAAAAATTGATTGACTACGTTTCTTTACTTTTTCAACTTCCGAAACAGCATTTTCAATTTCTCCCTTTAAAGAAGTTGTATCAAAGATATGATTCTTGGATGCAATGGTCATAGAATAATCCAGTCCACCGTCTATATTTTCTTCCAATTGAAATTTTGAAGAAGAATATTTCCAACCTTCTTTTTCATAATAATAAATTTCTTTGCCTTTTCTATAAATTTTCAAACGAGTGAGATTATCATTATTGATTGTAAGAAAACTAATAGCTTTTTCAGGAGTTGTATATTTTAAATGAATGTGAGGATAATTTTTAATTTTTTGACGAATCTGTTTATAAATTTCCAAAATATCTATAGGAAATTCTATCTGTAACAAAAATTCTTGAATTTTTTCTTCCTCTGCTACATGAAAGACTTGATTTCTTTCCAATCGAATTGGATCTTGGATATCTAGTTGTAATTGGTAACCGTTTTCATCTTGAATCTGAAAAGAGTTTTTGTAGGATTCTAGAGTTTCTTCTAATTGCATGTTTTGAAACTCTCTTTTTAAAATTTCTTTTGTCAAATTTAAATGGATTCTTTTATTAAATAAATCTGCAGGAATATATTCGTAAACTTGCATTCTCTTTTTCGTTCCCATGAAAATTCTTTTTGCATTCATTGGATTTTCATCTTCTAAAATCAAAGTAATGTTTTCTCTAGAATTTTTTGTTGACCCTTCTAAAAAAACAAATTTTTGGTTTCCTTTTAACTCTTCTATAGAAAGTGTTACAGCATCCTCTGCATCCAGTCCCATTTTCTTTAAGATTCTTCCTAATGTATAAGCAGTTCTACCGAAATTTCTTTCCTCTAAAAATAAATTCATGGCATTTTCTGTTTCTTCATTCAAAAAAATGACATTTGGTACTTCTTCTTTTTTATCTTCTTTCCAAAATAATTCTTTTAAATTCATATTTCTTCCTTCTTCCGTTAGGTTCTTATATTACCACAGATTGTTTTAAAATGCAAGGATAGTTCTTGCATTTTCTATATTTTCTTTATATAATAATAGTAGAAATAAAAAAGGAGAAAAGATATGAATAAAGAAACTATTTTAGAAGATACCAAACAAAAAATGGAACATACAATTGAAAGTTTAGAAAAAAGATTTACAAGTGTTCGAGCAGGGCGGGCCAATCCATCTAGTTTGGATGGGGTTCTTGTTTCTTGCTATGGAATGATGATGCCTTTAAATCAAGTCGGTACAATTTCTGTTCCAGAAGGAAGACAACTGTTGATTAAACCTTTTGATAAATCTACTTTATCTGCTATTGAAAAAGCAATTTTTGAAGCCAATTTAGGATATACTCCAACGAATGATGGAGAAACGATTCGAATTATTATTCCTCCATTAACCGAAGAAAGAAGAGTAGAACTTACGAAACAAGTAAAGGCGATGGCAGAAGAATCAAAAGTTTCTATTCGAAATATTCGAAGAGATGCAATCGATGATATTAAAAAATTAGAAATCAGTGAAGATGAACAAAAACAAGGAGATAATCAAGTACAAGATTTGGTGAATCTCTACAATAAGAAAATTGAAGAAAAATTAAGTGAAAAAGAAGAAGAACTTATGAGTGTATAATAACTTTACACTTCTTTTTCTTTTTTCCGAAATACAATAGAGTTTTTCACCTTTTTAGCATATAATTATGGTATACTGAATATAAGAGAGGAAGAGGTTTCATGAGAGTAATGATAACAGCAGGTGGAACAGGGGGACATATTTTTCCGGCTTTAGCAATTATCCATAAATTACAAGAAAAAGAAAAAAATCTAGAACTTTTATATGTAGGAACAACCGATCGGATGGAACATACCATTATTCCCCAAGAAGGAATCCCTTATCTTGGAATTCCTATGCATGGTTTAAACCGTAAAAAAATCTGGAAAAATATAGAGGTTCTTCAAGAGTTACAACAAAATATTAAAAAAATGAAACAAGAAATTCGAAAGTTTCGTCCGGATATTGTTATTGGAGTAGGAGGTTATGTAACTTTCCCAGTTCTTTATGCAGCAAAAAAATGTGGTGTTAAATCGATGTTGCATGAACAAAATTCGATTCCCGGACTAACCAATAAAATCTTGAGTCGTTACGTTAATAGAGTTTGTATTTCTCTTCCTGATTCTAAAAAATATTTTAAAACAAAAAACGTCGTCTATACGGGAAACCCTCGAAGTGAAGAAGTTGTAAAAGCAAAACCAATTTCGAAAAAAGAGTATGGATTAAAAGAAAATAAAAAAGTAGTAGTAATTGTAATGGGCTCTTTAGGTTCTTACACCATTACCAAAAAAATGAAAGAGATCCTTCCAAAAATGAAAGGGAAACCTTACGAAGTATTATTTGTAAGTGGAAAAGATTATTATGATGAGTTTCAAGGATATTCTTTTGAAAATGTTCACATTGTACCATTTCTTGATAATATGTTGGGAGTTTTAAAGTGTAGTGATCTAATTGTTTCTCGAGCAGGAGCAAGTATGATTGCAGAAATTACTACCTGTCATCTTCCCAGTATTTTAATTCCAAGTCCTTATGTTACGAATAATCATCAATATAAAAATGCAAAAGAACTTGAAAAAAATGGTGCAAGTGTTATAATTGAAGAAGAAAATTTGGATAGTAAAATCTTACTGGATACGATTGATGGGATTTTCGAAGATCCAGAAAAATATAAAAAAATGCAAGATGCAAATGCAAAATTAGGAATTCGTGATAGTGCAACAAGATTCTACGAAGAAATTCAAAAAGTAATGAAAGAATAAGGATAGATGCATATGAATGAGGTAAAAGAATTCGTTAAAAAAAAGGCTATTGGAAAACTGATCGAAAATGCCTCTTTAAAAGATTATACCACCTATAAAGTAGGGGGAAGAGCACGATACATTATATTTCCGAAAAATACAGAAAAGTTAATTGAACTTTTAAAATATATTAAAAATCAAGAATATCCTTACATGGTTTTAGGGTTTGGAAGTAATGTTTTGTTTTCCGATAAAGAATATAAGGGAATTATTATTAAGTTAGATGCCTTTGATGAAATTGAAATTCAAGGAACGAAAGTAAAAGCAGGAAGTGGAGTATCTCTTATGCGTCTTGCTAGTCAAACGATTCGAAAAGGATTATCGGGATTAGAATTTGCAACGGGTATTCCTGGGACAGTAGGAGGAGCTGTCTATATGAATGCTGGAGCCTATAAAAGTGATATGGGCTACGTCGTTAAAGAAGTAAAAGTTTTAACCAAAGATCTAAAAGTGATTACGATGGTAAATCAAGAAATGGATTTTCATTATCGAAGTTCTTTTTTGCAAAAACATAAAGATTATATTTGTTTAGAAGCAACGTTTAAACTAAAAAAAGGTAAAAAAGAAGAGATGGAAGAACTGGTTAAAGAAAGAAAAAAAAGAAGAGTAGAGAGTCAGCCTTTAGAATATCCTTCGGCAGGAAGTGTTTTTCGAAATCCAGAAGGAGATTTTGCTGGAAGATTAATTGAAGAGTTAGGATATAAAGGACTTACGAAAGGGGGAGCACAGATTTCTAATAAACATGCTAATTTTATTATCAATATTGGAGGAGCAAAAGCGAAAGATATCCTAGAATTAATTCGGTTTATTCAAGAGAGTGTTTACGATAAATATCATATTCAACTAAAAGTAGAACAAGAATTCATTAATTGGGAGTAGCGTATGGAAACAGAAAAAAAATTAAAAAAGAAAATCAAAATTCGAATTCTTCCTTTTCTTATCTTTCTTTGTTTTCTTGGCCTTCTTGCTCTTTTGATTGTATTTTTATGTAGTTTACCAATTACCAATATTTATATTCAAGGAAATACTCTTTTAAAAGATCAAGAATTAATTGAATTAGCAGGGATTTCTGATTACCCAAGTTTTTTAAAAACAACGGCTTGGTCCATGAAAAAAAGAGTAGAAGCAAGTCCTTATATTGTAAAGGCAAAAGTAAAAAGAAGAATTTGGGGACAGGTAATCATCGAAGTAGAAGAAGCGAAACCTCTTTTTATCGATCTTGAAAATAATTTAGTGTTGTCGACAGGAGAGGCAATTCCCAATGAAAAAAATATTGTTGCAGCAACTTTAATTAATTATACTCCCGATACAAAATATGAGAGTTTGATTCAAAAACTAACCAAAATGAAAGATAGTATTCGTAAAAAAATATCCGAAATAAAATATGAACCAACGGCTCAAGATAAAGATCGATTTGCTCTTTTAATGAACGATGGTAACTTAGTTTATGTTACTCTCACAAAATTTAAAAAGATCGATTATTATAATACTATTATTGGAGATTTTCCTTGTCAGAAAGGAATTCTTAATTTAGATAGTGGCAATCATTTTGAAATAAAAGAGGATACTTGTAGTTAAAAAGATAGTTTACATAGGTTTACAAGAGAATGAGAGAAATCTCATTTTTTTCTTGACATTTCAATGGGGGGGGGGGTACCATGATATTAGAAACAATAAAATAAATGTTTACAGTGATACTAGTTCGTGATAGAATAGAATTGTAAATATAAGAATAGACAAAATATTTAATATACGAGTGTTATAATAATAAAAATAATAGAGTAGAAAGAGAGATGTAGAAATTATGAAAGGAAAAGAGAAGAAAAAGCAAATTGCCAAGATTAGTGTATTTATAACGAGTATTTTTGTCATCTTTTTAAGTATCACGT
>CANQHK010000056.1 GCA_947623645.1 uncultured Bacilli bacterium | reverse complement strand
AATGAAGCCAATCAATATGATGGAGAATATGGAAAGAGTGCATCAACAACCGGAAATATAACAGGAATCTATGATATGAGCGGAGGAAATAGTGAATATGTTATGGGAAATTTAAACAAAACAACATATTCAAGTGGCTTTTCAACTTCTTTAACTGATCTTAATGAGAAGTATTATGACTTATATACAACAGAGGATTCTACAACAGCATGTGATGGTAAGATATGCTATGGGCATGCATTATCTGAGACTTCAGGATGGTATAATGATTTCTCTCGTTTTGTTTCCTCTAGTTATCCTTGGTTTCTCCGTGGTGGTTTTTGCTTCGATACTTCGCTTGCAGGTATATTCTATAGTAGCGTCTACGATGGCTTTGTATACAATTACAGTTCTTCTCGTGCAACTCTTATTTCTTTTTAGTCGACCTTATCTGTTTCGAGGTGGTCATTATGGAGATTCCGTAACAACTGAAGTAAATTCTATAGAATATGCCGGTGGTTAGCCAATCAACCAATGTCTTCAAGAGGAGTTCTCTTAGAATTATAAAAGGAATATTTCCTAAAAAATAGGGAATGTTCTCTTTTTAATTTATCCAAAAATAATTTATTTTTTTCTAATTTCTTTACAATTTTTATATTTTTTTAAGAAACCGTTCTATTTTATTTGAAAAATCTTTCTCTTTAGGGTATAATATTCTTAAGAAAAGAGGAATATTTATGGACAGATTTGTTGTCGGTGCCCATTATGATATTCACTGTTATAAGCATGATTCTCATATTCATAGATATTGGGATGAAGCTGTTCTTTTAGAAATTAATGATGACTACTTAGTATTTGGAAATGAAAAAACAAAAGTAATTGAGGCAGATGGAAGAAGTTGGAGAACCAAAGAACCTGCCATCATGTATTTTTATAAGAATCATTGGTTTAATGTCATTGGGCAGTTAAAAACGAATGGTACGTACTATTATTGTAACATAGCCTCCCCTTATGTAATCGATGAAAAAACGATTAAATATATTGATTATGATTTGGATTTAAGAGTGTTTCCTGATGGTGCTTTTAAAGTGTTAGATCGGGGAGAATACAACTATCATAAAGTAAAAATGCAATATTCGGATGAATTAGATATGGTATTAAAGGCGGAGCTTAGTTTCTTAATAGAACTAGCAAGGGAAAAAAAGGGACCTTTTTCCCCAGGAAAAGTACAGTACTACTATGAAATATATAAAAGATATAAACAATTTGCGAAATAGTAGATTGTTTTTTTAAGGAGGCAAAACAGGTGTTTATTGATGAAGTTGTGTTAGAAATTCATGCTGGAAATGGGGGAGATGGCTGCATTGCTTTTCGAAGAGAAAAATATATTCCCATGGGTGGACCTTTCGGAGGAAATGGGGGACGAGGAGCCAATGTTGTTTTTGAAGTTGATACGGGTCTTCATACTCTCCTTGATTTACGATATAAAAAGATTATTAAAGCAGAACGTGGAGAACACGGAATGGGAAAAAATCAAAATGGGAAAAGCAGAGAAGATTATGTTTTAAAAGTTCCTCAAGGAACGGTTGTAACGGATTTGGATACCAATTTAGTGATTGCTGATTTAAAAAATAAAGGAGATCGTGCGATTATTTGTGAAGGAGGAAGAGGAGGAAGAGGAAATACAGCCTTTAAGACCGCTAGTAATCCTGCTCCAAACTTTGCTGAAAATGGAGAACCAGGAGAAGTTAAAAAAGTAAAAGTAGAACTTAAACTTTTGGCAGATGTTGGACTCGTTGGTCTGCCAAGTGTTGGAAAAAGTACGATTATTTCGATGGTTTCACGTTCCAAACCAAAAATTGCTGCTTATCACTTTACAACACTTACACCAAATTTGGGAGTATGTAAAGATAAATTTGGAAGAAGTTTTGTCATGGCTGATCTTCCAGGGCTTATCGAAGGAGCAAGCAAAGGAGAAGGACTCGGGGATAAATTTTTAAAACATATTGAAAGAACAAGAGTGATTGCACACGTTCTTGATATGAGTGGACAAGAGGGAAGAGATCCTTATGAAGATTATTGTTTAATTAAAAAAGAACTTGCCTCTTATAGTCCAAAATTAACTGAAAAGAAAGAAATTATTATTGCCAATAAGATGGACTTAGAAGAAAGCAAAGAAAATTTAGAAGCTTTTCAAAAAAAGATCGATGCCAAAGTTTATCCAATTAGTGCCATGACTTCTACTGGATTGGAAGAAGTTTTAGTTGCACTAGCAGATTTATTAGAACAAGAAGAAGAGATTCCACTATATGATGAGGATGAGATGGAAGATCACGTTCTCTATACGTTCCAGAAAGAAGCTCCTTATACAATTCAAAAAGAAGGAAATGTTTTTGTGGTATCTGGAGAAAAAATTGAAAAACTTTTCCGTATGACCAAATTTACTGATGAAGGAATCCGAAGATTTACGAAAAAACTTCGAAGAATGGGACTCGATGATAAATTAAAAGAAATGGGAATTGAAGAAGGAGATATTGTTCGAATTTTAGATTTTGAGTTTGAATATAGAGATTAATATGGAAGATAAAGTAAGAGAAAGTTTTAATAAATTTTTAGAAGAATTCGAAGAAAGTTCTACTGTGAAAAAATACAAACTTGCAAAACAAAAAGTTTTAGAGAATCCTCTTCTTTTAGAAAAACTTGAAGAGTTTCATCATCTATCAAAGTACGATGAAAATTATCTTCCTTTAAAAAGAGAATTGTTAAGAGATGAAGAGTATCAAAAATATTTATCATTGGAGCAGGAACTCTTTCTTTGGACTTTAGAAATGAATCAGGGATTTAAAAAACTTTTGAAAGGAAGAAAACGATGCGGGTAATCAGTGGAATTTATAAAGGTAGAAAGATTGATGGATATACAATTGATGGAACTCGTCCAACGCAAGAAAGAGTAAAAGAAAGTCTGTTTTCTATGATTCAAGAAAAAGTTCCTACATCCATTGTTTTAGATCTTTTTGCAGGAAGTGGAAATTTAGGAATTGAAGCTTTAAGTAATGGGGCAAAATTTGCTTATTTTAACGATTCTAATAAAAATGCTTGTAAAGTCATTCAAAAAAATATCGATACTTTAAAAATTTCAAATGCTAAAGTAACTTGTATGGATTATCAAGAAGCCTTAAAATATTTTTCTAAAAACAAGATTACGTTTGATCTAATCTTTTTAGATCCACCTTATAAAATGCATATCTTAAAAGAAATTATAGAGGAAATCATTCATCTTGAACTTTTAAATCCTTCTGGACTTATCGTTTTAGAATTTGAAGAAGAACAAGCCCAAGAATATTCCAGTCTTTTTCTATTAAAATCTAGAAAATATGGTTATAAAAATATTCAAATTTATCAAAAACAAGAATAAACATTCCATTTTTCTTGCACTTTTATTCGTTTTCATGTATACTATTCGTATACATAAATTTGAAGAAAGACCGATTGATAATCAAAAAAAATAAAGGTGGCACCACAGGAAGAAAACCACCCTTTAAAGGTGTGCTACCTTTTTCTATGGAGGGATAAAAATGATTACAAAACCAAAAGGATGTCATGATATTTATGGAGAAAATGCGAAAAAGTGGCAGTATGTAAATTCTGTGATTGATGATTTATGTCGTGTTTATCACTATCAGTATATCAGAACTCCTATTTTTGAGGCAAGTGAATTGTTTCACCGTGGAATGGGGGAGTCAACGGATGTTGTAACGAAAGAAACGTATGATTTCGTCGATCGTGGGGAAAGAAATATGACGCTTCGTCCGGAAGGTACAGCTGGAGTTGTTCGTAGTTACATTGAAAATAAAATGTATGGGAACCTCCCACAACCTGTAAAACTATACTATAATGGAACGATGTATCGTTATGAAAGACCACAATCTGGAAGAGATCGGGAACTTACACAGTTTGGAGTAGAAGCAATCGGAAGCAATGATCCGATGTTGGATGCAGAAGTAATTTCCATTCCGGTCAACTTATTTAAGATTTTAGGGCTTAAAGAAGTAAAAGTAAATATTAATACTTTGGGAGATAAAGAATCCAGAGAAAATTATAAAAATGCTTTGATGGAATATTTACGTCCTCATATGGAAGAACTCTGTGAAGATTGTCAAGAGCGTTTTCAAAAAAACCCTCTTCGTATTTTGGATTGTAAAGTTGATGCAGGAAATAAAATTTTGGAAGATGCTCCGAAAACTTTGGATTATTTAAATGAAGAGAGTAAAAAACATTTTGAAGATGTTCAAAAATATTTAAATTTAATGGATATTGATTACACTATCCAACCACGTCTTGTTCGAGGATTGGACTACTACAATCATACGGTTTTTGAAATTGAAGCAAAAGTAGAGGGATTTGGTTCCAATAATGTTTTAGCAGCAGGTGGAAGATACAATGGACTTGTATCGATGTTGGATGGACCAGAAACTCCTGCCGTTGGTTTTGCAGCAGGAATTGGAAGAATTGTCAGTGCCCTTGATTTAGAAGGAATTGAACTTCCACTAGAAAATCATTTAGATGCCTTTATTCTCTATGTTTCGGATACTGAAAAAGAATATGCTACAACGCTTTTACAAGAATTACGGATACATGGATTTTCCGTTGATACGGAGTATACTGGAAGAGGACTTAAAGGACAGTTTAAACAAGCTGATCGTTATCAAAGTAAATTCTTAATTCTTTTAAACGATGAAGATTTAAAGAATGATTCCGTTAAAATTAAAAATAATCATACCAAGGAAGAAGAGCTTGTGGGAATTGATTATATCCTTTATTATTTAGAAGAACATTTAATCGATGAAGAATGTTCATGTGGGGAGGAAGAACATGAAGAAGATGAAATTTAATGAATTGAAAAATCATTATAATGAAGAAGTTGTATTAGAAGGGTTTGTCGATAAAATAAGAGATTTACAATATGTTCAATTTGTTATTTTAAGAGATCGTTATGGAAAAGTTCAAGTAACTCTAGAAAAAGATGGAAGTATGGAAGAGTTAAACAAAATTGTTTCTTCTTTAACGATTGAGTCTACTGTCAAAGTAACGGGTAAACTTTTGGAAAACGAGAAAGTAAAGATGGGAGGAATGGAAGTTATTCCGACCCAGATTGAAGTAACCAGTGAATCGTATCATGAACTTCCTCTAAACTATAAAGATATGAATAGTAGTGGAATCGATACGAGAATGGATCTTCGCTTTTTAGATCTTCGGAATGAAAAGAATCAGTTGATGTTTCAAATTCAATCAACCCTTCAACAAGGAATGCGGGAATGGCTTTATGAGCAGGACTTTACAGAGATTCATACACCAAAATTAATTGGTGCAGCAAGTGAAAGTGGAAGTGATGTTTTTGAAGTTCAATATTTTGATACCACGGCTTATCTTGCGCAAAGCCCTCAGTTTTATAAACAGATGGCCATGTCTTCTGGTTTTGAAAAAGTTTTCGAAGTAGCACCTTGTTTTCGTGCTGAAAACTCCAATACCAATCGCCATGCAACCGAGTTTACTTCGTTTGATATCGAATGTAGTTATATCGATAGTTTTTTGGATGTGATGGATTTAGAAGAAGATTTACTAATTGCAGGTTTATCTAAAGTAAAAGAAAAATGGGGCGATAAGATTCAAGAAGTTTTTGGAAAAGAAGTTGTTGTACCAACGAAACCATTCCCAAGAATCAAACTTCAAGATTTATATCAAGAATTAAAAAATCGTTATCACTATGAAATCCCAACAGAAGACGTGGGAGATATGAATGCAGAAGCGGAAAAATTAACGAGTCGGTATGCCATGGAGGAATACGGTCATGAATTTATTTTTGTAACCGATTTCAGTGCGAAAAAGAGAGCTTTTTATCATATGCGAAAAGAGGGAATTCCACAAGGATACGATTTGATTTGGAGAGGATGCGAAATTACAACTGGAGCTCAAAGAGAACATCGCTATGACGTATTGGTTGAGCAAGCTAAAGAAAAAGGACTTGGGAAAGACGTTGAATTTTATTTAGAGTTCTTCCGTTATGGATGTCCTCCTCATGGTGGATTTGCTCTTGGTGTCGATCGTTTGACAATGCTTCTTCTTGGAACTGCAACGATTAAAGAAACTATGTTCTTATTCCGAGGACCAAATCGTATTACTCCATAATTTGAGATTGTATAAATTTAAAAAATGTGTTATAATACAAGCCAAATGAGGGATGAACATGAAATATAGAATCAATAAGGTAGAGATGGAAGAAATTTTAAAAGTTTTTGATAAAATGCGGGATGCTCATGAGTTCAAAAAAATGAAGTTTCGTTATGTGGATGGTTTAGTAGAAGTAAAAGGAAGAATTCCAACTTCCGTTATTCTCGAATATTATCAAAAAATATTTTCCAAAAATTTGGAATTTGCTTCTTCCAAAGAATCTCTAGCAATTTTAAAAAATGTTTTAAGAGGAGTAGATCAAGGGGATTTATTTCTTTTGAAAGATTCTCCAAATCGTTTTTTAAAAGGAGAATATTCTATGTCCCTCATTTTTCAAAATAAAGAAGAACTCCTTTGGTTTTTAATGGAATGTGCGCGTTATTATAAAGGAAAAGTAGAAAATTTTGAAAAAATAAGGAGTTTATGTTACAAAAAACTTCTTCAAAAGATAGAACCTGAAATCAATATCCCTCTTTGGGTAAAAAAAGATCCAAAAAATGAAATATCTTACCAATTGATGAAAAGAAACGAAAAAAATTTCTTGGATATGGCTTTTCGAGAAATTTTAAATACTTTTGATTTGACAGTAAATCCTTTTCCTTGTTCGGTAAAAGAGTTTAAAAAGCCATATTTCCTTGATTTTTCGTTTTATCAAAATGCTCCTTTTCAATTTGATGATCAAAAATTTGTAAAATTATCGATCGATGATAAGGAGAGTGAAATGTCTTTGGGGTATGAAAGAAAAAAAGATTATATTTCGTATGAAATTCGTTTTGACAGGAAAGAGCGAACTTATTTTGTAAGACATGAATTTTCGACTTCTGACCATTGTGAACATTTCTACTATACCAAAGATGATGGATCCTATGGGGATTACAACATTACAAAACAAGAAATCGGAGATGTTTTTATGCAAAAACAACCCATCACGACAGAAGAAAAAACAGAACTTTACAATCTTTTATGGGAATATATTTGTTTATCTGAAGCATCGACGATAAAGTTGCGAGAACAACAAGTAAAGAGTAATCGCTTTAAAAGTAAACGATTATTTTTCAATCAAAATTAGAATGGAAATATAAAAAGAGGTGGTAACAGTGCTAAAAACGAAAGATATTTTAGATGAAAAAAATCCTCTTCTAAGACAAGTAAGTAAGGAAGTTGTATTTCCTCTTACCAAAGAAGATAAAAAGCATATCGAAGAAATGGAAGAATATCTTTATAATAGCCAAATAGAAGAACTTGCTGAAAAATATGATTTACGTCCTGGAATGGGACTTTCTGCCGTTCAAATTGGTGTATTAAAAAGATATATTGTAATCGTTCATGAAACAGAAGAAGGATTTGATTCTTATATCCTTATTAACCCAAAACTTGTAAGTAATTCTGAAGAGATGATTTACGTAGAAGGGGGAGAAGGATGTTTAAGTGTCAACCGAGAGTGTGAGGGAATCGTTCCAAGGTATGCGCGGGTTACGATTGAAGGATATGATATGGATGGAAATAAAATTAAAGTTCGAGCAAGAGAAGAACTTGCCGTTGCTTTTCAACATGAACTCGATCATTTAGAAGGAAAACTCTTTTATGATCGAATCGATCCAAAAAATCCTTATAAATATCATGATATTTACCGGGCAATTTAAGAAACTTTTAAAAAAGTGTTGACAAATTCATAAAATTCTTGTAAAATTATATTTGCTGATGCGGTTTATCGTAAAGTGCCATGATAAACTGTATAAGTAAATTGG
>CANQHK010000055.1 GCA_947623645.1 uncultured Bacilli bacterium | reverse complement strand
CGATAACTTTTTAAAATATAATAAACATATTTTATTTGATTTTTACCAGACTTAGCAATAAAAACTTTTTCCTTAGGCAAATCCACTTTAATAAAATCTAACATAATATCATCATACCTTTCTTATGTATATTATTATAACACAATATACAATAAAAAGCAACAAAAAAAGATAAAATTTTTATTTAAATCTATCTTTTTTTCTTAATATTGTTATTTTCTATTTTTTTAGCTGTGAATAGTAACAGAAAACTCTTTAATATTTATGAATACAATCAAAGTTATTTAAGTAGTAGCACTTGCATAGCGATCACTATTCGTCTCCCTAAAAAATTGTTGTAGAAACGAAAAGAGAAAGCACCCTACCCGTTATTTCAACAACTTTTTTATGATTCATTTTTCTAGAAAACACTTAAAATTGCATGCGTGCTACGATTATTCGAACCACTGCCATGAGCTCCTGAATAAAAGAAGACTCCAGAATTTTTATTTAGATTCTCACCACCACGATAAAACCAAGGAATATTAGAGTTAGCAAACGCAACGCCATTCCCATACCACCCACTAGTTTCCGATAAAGCATGCCCAAAACATACTCCATCACAAGCCAATGCTGGATTACTCGTTTTATATAAATCATAATATTTTACATCTGGAAAAGGAATCCCTTCAAAATCAATACAAACACCACTATCATTACATTTTTTTCCGGTAAACCTAGAGCCCCAAGGATTATTTCCACATCTTGGAAAACCATTTTCATCCGCTAATATTCCCATAACATAATCAAAGGATCCTCCACTCATATCATAAATTCCTGTAATATTTCCAGTCGTACTTGCACTCATTCCATATTTTCCATCATATAAATTTTCTGGATTCGTACAAGAAGTAGCAGAGGATGCTTCATTTTGAGTAGTTGCTCCAATTCCGGTTTTATATTGACTACAATTGTTGATTTTTACTTGTTTTTCTGCACCTTGATATAGATTATTTCCATACTTTCCATATTTACTTTGACTTAAGTATGCCACAACTCCCCATTCACTATTTTTAAACATATGGATATTAATAGTATTCTGACTAGTTTCATCAAAACCATAAGGATTTTTAGACTTTTGCATACTTCTTACAGTAAAAAAGAAACCAGTTACATCCAAATTTGTCTTAGAAAGTTCATTTGGTTTTATAGTAAGATTCGAAATATCACAGGATTCATTCTCACAAGAACCTGTTGCATTTCCCGTTAATTCAAACTTTCCAACCCAGAAACCAGATAATTGTTTATGATCAAATGTAAATCCATCTGGAGTTCTCCAAGTTTCATTGACACTATCTGTGTATTGTGCAGAACCATTTTCAATCGTTTCTTTGGAAATAAACTTTACATCAATTTCTCCTGGCAAAGCTTGACTTGGAGTAGTTGTTCTTCCAGCTTCTTGTTTTCCATAACTTCCTTTGATCGTATAACTGAATCTTGGAACCCATACCCACATAGTATTAATATCTTCCAATGGAATATTCGTTCCAATCGGAGCACATTGATAATATTCTCTAGGACGAGTCCCATCTTCTTTTACGGTTACTGCATTCGCCCATTCCTGTTGATCATAATCATACCAATCGTTCAAAGTATTGGCGACTTCCCAACTCTTTTCTTTTTCACTATAGACAACCGGAATCATTCCCTTGGCTAATTCAGGTACATTAGCCCCACTATTATCTCCCAAAACGGGATGAGTTTGGCAAGAAGAAATCATATTTTTAATTGCTGTTTCATCAGCTTTTAATTCAATATCTTCTATGCGATTATAAGAAAATCCTCCCCTTGTCCCAATGGTTATAAAAATATCTTCACGACTCTTATTATGAACAAGAATCGTTACTACTTTTTCCTTCCCAGATTCAATATCTCCATAAGGCAAACTCTTCGACCACGCTGCATAACCAATCGTTACTTGTTCTAAATTATTTTTACTTTTATAATAAAGCTGATATTTACTATCGATTTCATCTAAACTTTGAACAGTATATTCAATTACTTTTTCTTCCTCTGCTAAAACTTTAAAAGACATTTCATAAGAAAGATTTCCAACTTGTAAGGAAATGTTTTTTGCTGTTAAACGATTTTCAAAAAGAGCATAACTTCTTCCTACTCCAAAGAAAACAATTCCACCAATTACAAGGAAAAATAGTGGTAATATTCGAATAGAAACAAGTTTGTTTAAACGTTTATGCCCCCCCCCGTTACTTCTTGGTAAACTCTTCATAAGCTCCATCTCCTTTATTTTCTATAAACATTTTACCAAATGAAAAAGACTTTTTCAAGTCTTTTCCAAAGAAAGATTAAAACCTTCCCATCTATATAAACGCAAAAAAACTTTTTTAGTTTTGCGTTCCAATATATTGTATGGAGTTTTCCAAAAAAAGTTCCAATTTTTTTAAGACATACAAGTTTTAATTTTATAACCATTCTTAAAAAGATGAATTTCAATACTTCCATCCTGATCGGTTCTATAAATATGGGAACTTGATAAAATTTGTAATACTTGTTTTTTCGGATGACCATACCGATTATTTTCACCAACAGAAATAAGGGAATTCTTCGGTTGAATTTGATCAATAAATCCTTTACTACTGCTAGTATCAGATCCATGATGTCCAACTTTCAAGAAATCGATATTAGAAAGAGAATATTTTTCTAAAATTTCTTTTTCCCGCAAATACCCAGCATCTCCCATAAAAAGAAATTGAAGATGATGATAGCAAAAATAAAGAACATTGGAATTATCATTTTCATTATCATAAATTCTTGTATTTAAAAATTGAATGTGATAAGCACCCGACTGAAACTCCTTTAGACCCTGAAAAGTTGGAATCTTTTTTTGTTCTAATACACAAATAAGATTTTTTTCCAGTGGATTATAAGAATCCATATTAAAAATAACTCGATCAACCGGAAAAGAATTTACCAAAGATTCTGCTGCACCCATGTGGTCAAAATCTCCGTGGGTAAGAACGAGAACATCAATCTTTGTAATTCCTCTTGCTTGAAAGGATGGAATTAATACATTTTCAGCAATGTCCTGATACAAACTACCTCCGGTATCAATAAGAATATTTTTTCCACCACTATGAAGAAGCACCGAGTCCCCCTGCCCTACATCAAATAAAACCACATAATTTTCAGGAAAAAGAACATTTCCTTGATGATAGAAAAAACATCCCAAAAGAAAAAATAACCAATGAATCTTCTTGTTTCTCCCAAAAAGAAAAAGGGTAAAAAAAGAAAGAAAACCTAAAAAGCAAAATTCGAAAACAGCAGGTGCTTTCATAATAAGAACAAAAGCAAATTGAGAAAGAAAAATCGATAAATTTTCAAAGATCAAAACCAAAAATTGGTAAAAAGAATCCAAAATAGGAAAGAAAAAAGTTAAAAAACTAAGGGGAAAAAGAAAAAAGGAAAAGAAAGGAACAAAAAGAAGATTAAAAATAGGAGTAAGAAGAGAAATCTGATGAAAATAATAAACACTGATAGGAAGAGATGCTACCGTTGCAAGATAAGAAATCATAAGAACTTTAAAAAGAGCATTTTTTTGTTTTTGAATCATCTTAGAAAAAAGAAGTAAAGTAAAACTAATCAAAAAAGAATATTGAAAACCAATGTCGATAAAGTAAGCAGGATGAATCAAAAGAAAGCTAAAGAAAAGAAGAGCAAAAAGAGAAATGGAAGAAAGATTTAATTTTTTCTGATCTTTTATCCGAAAGAAAAGAAAACTAAAACTACTTCTTAAAACTGATGCACCAAATCCAACTAAAAAGGAATAAAAAAGGAAAAAAAGAAAAAACAAAAGAATTTCAAGAAAAAAAGGAAGCTTCATTTTTTCTAAAAGTTTGGAAATAAATCCTGCAAGAAATAAAACATGCATTCCCGAAATCGAAAATAAATGAGAAATTCCATTCTTTCTGTAGCTTTCCATTGCTTGCTCTGAAATTTTCGAAGAATCTCCCAAAATCATTGCCAAAAGATAGTCATTCGAAGAAAAAGAATCGATTCTTTTTTGAAGAAAGGTACGAATTTTATAGAAGATATTTTTATTTTTCTTTAAAATTTGAATCGAATCAATTTCTATTTGAAAATACATATTTTTACTTTTTCCATATTTTTGATAATCGAATAAATAAAAGTTACGAGCCCGTGAAAGTGGTTCGATTACACCCGTTACAAGAACCGTATCATGAAAAGAAAGATCAAGATCTTTTTTTCCATCGTAAAACCCTATAATTTTTTCTTTTCCAGTTTGAAGAAGAATCTGTAAACTCTCTTCCTTTTCTTTAATTTCTACAACTTGTCCAACGAAATTTTTATCAGTAGATGAAAAAGTACTTTTGAAAGGAAGAGTCAGAAACATAAAAACACGGAAGAGTGCTATTAAAATGAAAAGGACAAAAAGGAATCTAAAGTTCAATAGAATCTTTAATTTTTTCAAAAATAGCTTCTCCAATTCCTCTTACAAGCATTAAATCTTCCAATTTCGTAAAAGGTCCATTCGTATTTCGATAATCAATAATTGCTTGTGCTTTACTTTCTCCAATTCCAGATAAACTCATAAGTTCTTCTAAAGTTGCTTGATTAATGGAAATTTTCTTCGAAGATGGAGCTTCTTCTTTCAAAGATTCTTCTACATTTTGATCCTGTTGAAAATCTTTTTCTTCCACCAAACTATCATGATTTTCAAAATTGCCCTTTTCTTGAATCGATTTTAATACTTCCTGTTTTTCTTCAACCGTTTTTTTAAAATCGGAAACCTCCTCTTTCGAATAAATAATAATAACCATTTCATCAAAAACTTTTTTGCTTAAATTATTCACTTCTGTACTAGCTTGATCTGTAAGCCCTCCAGCTAAATCAATCACATCTTGTACACGTTTCATACAATCTACCTGATAAACTCCAGGATGTACTACTTCTCCCTTAATATCGACTTCTACCAAAGAATTTGTAGAATCTTCTTCTTTTTTTACTTCTTCTTTTTCTAAGTTTTCTTCCAAAGAGGAATCCACTTCAACAAAAGTATCCTCTTCCCTCCAAAAAGTAAAAAGAAAGAATCCCAAAAAAATCAAAAGCAAAAATGAGCCCCCTAGAAAAAGCTCTTTTCGATACTTTTCCAAAAAAAATTTAAACGAATCCATTTTACACCTCCTACTATTATTATTCGTAAAAAAATCCAAAATGTCATCGTCTAAATTTTATTTTTTTTATTTTTTTAATACTTTTGCTTTCTCTTCCGGCATAAGAACATCTTTTAAAAGAACTTCTCGATCTTCTTGATCAAAAAGAATACAATTTTTGTTATCGAGAATAGTATCTTCGGTTAAAAGAACTTTTTTATATGGTTTTCCATCGAAATATTTCGAAAGAATAAGCCAACGTACCTCCAAGACAGAATCTTCCACAATCTTTTTAATCGAACGTCCTCCAACTTTTAAGGCAAGAGCTTTCTCTGCTGCTTTTTCCAAATACCCTCTTGTCCACTCTAGGCGAACACCCAATTTTTGAAAAACCTGTTGTTCGGACAACAAAGCACTAATATCTGAGTTTTCCATAATTTGAATTAAACTTTCCTTCGTATGTCCGTGGAGTTGACAAAGAATCATTCTTCCTGCTAACTCTCTTGGAATTTGTCCATATTTTACTAAATCATCAACCGTAAGTTCCACATAATCAATATCTTCCTGTTTTTCTTCCTTTTCTAGTTGAAATCCAATCTTATTTCCTCGATTTTTAGAAAGTTCGTCCACTGCTTCTGCAAAAGAACCTGTCGCAAAAAAAGTAACTTGAGAAGTATTAAAAGCAACATTTTTCCCATTATATCGTACATAATAAGTAGATCCTTGGATAAATGGAAGCAAAGTATTAAGAACCGCTTTTCCACTAATATCCGAATTACTTCCAGAACCTTTCTTATCGATTTCTTCAAAAACAAGAATTCCTCTTTGGGCTTTTTCTAGATTTCCCTTTGCTTGTTCCAAAAGCCGAACCAAAGAATTTTCTACTTTTTCTCCAATATATCCAGCAGCAGTAACTTGTGTAAGATCAAAAATAGAAATAGGCTTTTTTAAATATTCCCCCAACGTTTCAGCAATTAAAGTTTTTCCACTTCCTGTAGGTCCCACTAAAAGACAAGAATTTTTATTTCGAGAATCCTCAATCAAAGCATTTTCAACAATAGAAGAAATCACTTCCCTCTTAGCTCTTTCTTGACCAATAACCCGTTGATCCAAAAATGCTTTCATTTTAAGAACATCCAACTCTGGACTTAACCCCTCTTCTTTTTCCTCCACTTCTTCATGCGTTAAAATATATTCAATATTATTTGGTAAAGTTTGATAAAGTTCATCTTGCTTTTTCAATTCCAATTCTGTTAAACAATCAATGAAATCCTGTAAAGCATCTTTTCTACTGATCAAATCTAAAGTATCATAAAGCGACTCCAAATATTCCAAAACTTCAAAAATTTTATTCTTATCCGCTTTTTTCTTATCGATTATACACATAATTTCTAAAATACCCTCTTGTGTTTTCTCCAAAAGTTCCAAAAACTCCTCTTTCTTTGTTAAATCATGAAAACGAATAAAGAACATTTGAAAAAAATGAGAAACTAAAATTCCCGTAATATTTTCTTCTGTAAAATGAATTTCTTGTGCCAAAACATCTTGTCCATCCTCTTCTTCCGTAATATCCTCGACATGACGATAAAATTTTTCTAAAGTTTTTTTAATTTCTTCGGAAGAAAGGCTCAAAAGATTCTTTAAATATTCTTTCTCGAATTGTAAAACAACCTCTTTATTAAAATTCTGTTGAGGAACAGATTGTTTTTCTACAATCGTTTGAGTAGTAAAGGATTTATTTTCTTCCAAAAAAAGATTTTTAACATCGATGGAACGAATTTCTACATTTTCATTTCCATCATCGTCGATTGAGTAAGCTCCAATATGAATTTCATCTTTAAATTCTCCATAATAATATTGTTTCGCATCCTCTAAACTTTCCCCTGGATAACGCTTTAAAAGTTCTGTTTTAGAAATTGGAAAACCAACCGCTTTATTATTTCCTCTTTCCAAAGAATCCAAAGAACTCATCTCTACATAAAATTCTCCTAAATCATCTTGAAAATAAGCATCTTCAGAAGAATCTTCCTCTGGAAAAATTAAACTTCCTTCAATTAAATAATCTGGTATATACATATTGGTATCATCATTTAAATAATGTACTTTCATAAGAACTGCATAATAAATATCATCATCCATTTCAAAACCCTCCTTGTAAACTTATTTCTTTTTAGTTTAATATAGGAATCCCTATTCGTCAAGAGATTTTTTTATTTCTTTTGAAGTAGAGCAAGAAAGAATCCTTCCATAAATTCATTCGGTAAAATACAAACCGTTCCTTCAATTTTTGTTGGAAGAACAGCAATTTCTTTGGAAAGAGAAATTGGTAAAACAGTAAACTGATTGGTTTCTAATAAAGAAAGCACAACCTCTTCATTTTCTTCTTCTAAAATAGAGCAAGTGGAATAAACGAGAACTTGTCCACTTTTTAAAAGAGAAGAAGCTTTTTTTAAAAGTTCCTTTTGTAGTTTTTGTAAATAGGAAAAAGATTTTTCTTCAAAGGAAATAGCATTTTTTAAAGAAATCGTTCCACTTCCGCTACAAGGCGCATCCAAAAGAATTTTGTCAAAGGAAAAAGAAGAATCCAAAAATCGGCTATCTTTCTGCATGACCAAACAATGACGAACTCCCTGTTTTTGCAAATTATATTCAAGACGTTTTTTTCGAATTGGATTCTTTTCAACGGCAGTAAGAAAAGCTTCATTGTTGGTAAGAGCAGCAATCTGTGTCGTTTTGGAACCGGGAGATGCTGCCATATCTAAAATATCTTCTCTAGGCTTCGGATTTAAAAATAAAACGGGAAGCATAGAAGATAAACTTTGAACATAAATGTGCCCATTTTGATAAGAAGAAAGATTTGAAAGTAACTTTTCTCCTGCTTTTA
>CANQHK010000054.1 GCA_947623645.1 uncultured Bacilli bacterium | reverse complement strand
ATTATCGAATTTATCTCAAAAATTTAGATAAAATAAAATTTACTTTGATTTTTGTTGTAAAAAACCGAAACTCAAAGCAAAAATCTCTTTAAAATAGAAAAAAACTATGCTATAATGAGGTTGTAATCATATTGATTTTTTCAAAAGGAGGTTAAAAATGGAAAATTCAATAAAAGAAGAACTTATCTTCGCTGCAGCATCAAAAGTACATGAAGATTGGTGCATACAAGAGTTAAAAGCTTTCTTTGAAAGAGCAAAAGAAGCAAGACTAACTGCTAAAACTCCACGAGAAGCTTGGGACAAAGCTTGTTTTAAAAACGGAACAAAAAGAAATGAAATATGGGTGGATGTTGGATTTATGCTCGGGCATGAAACTTTAGGAGAATTGTCATTCAGAAATTTCAATGACTTTTTATCTCTCGTTAAGTATGATGGACTCGAGGTAAAAAGATATGTCAAAAGAACACTAACAGAAAAAGAAAAAGCAAGTATCAGAGATTACAAGGATGGAACTGGGGAGGAAAATATTTTAAAATCTTTTAAAGATTTGTCAGCAGATTCTAAAAAAGAAAATCTTGATGCTGCAATCGGAGCTTTAAATGTTTATGAAGAAATGTCTAAAGCCGGAATTTCTGTAGAAGAAATGGAAAATGATCCAGAAATTAAAAATCAAATTGGAATAGCTATTCATACAGATTGGTTAAAAAGAAATATGGACCATCCAAATGAAAGTTTAAAGGTTCCTTACAGTGACCTAGATGACTGGACTAAACAGCAAGATTTAACGGTTTTTGGTGCTTTATTATCTGTAGTAAAACAAAACAAAGAACATTTTCAAGTTTCACCAGTTGAAGGGTTCAATTTACCAGATTATGAAGAAGAAGAAAAAAAAGTCTTAGGAATTTCAGAAGCAAAAGGTAAATAAAAACTTTAGTCTTTCAATAGAATTTAAAACAGTGCTCACTTTAGCACTGTTTTTTAGACTGTTGACAAAGTAAAATTTTATTAACTCTAATGGATAAACATCACAATTAATCCAATAACACTTAATACTATACAACTAACTTTTTGGAAGATTACTTTTTTATTTAAATTCTCCTTAAAATACTTAGGCAAAAATTTTACACCAACAATTCCTAATAGAAATACAAATATACCTTGAAACCCATTTAAAACATTTGCTAACGCAATAGGAATTGTGAGGTTTGCAAAATTAACTAAAAGATTTGCTATTAAATTTAACACTTCATTTGTTACATTTAATGAAAAATACGTTTTACCATTATTCTTTATAGCTTTTATAAACGTAATTCTATAACTCTTTATACACATTAAAATAATGCCCATAATTAAAAATCCTATTTGATACCAAAAAGCACATGAATTATATGAACTATGTCTAATTGCAACATCAAATAATATAAAATATATAGCATAAAATAAAGAAGATAATATCATCAATAAGAATGCTTTAAATTTACTTTTATTATTCTTTTTCTCAAAGTCAAAGGATATGATAATTGCCGATAATATAATGATTATGGAACCTATTATCTGTTGTATAGTTAAATTTTCTTTAAAAAAGATTAATGCCAAAACATAACTAAAAACAGGTATCATTTGGAACATTACAGAAACTATAGATGCGTCATTTTTATCTAAGGCTTTAAAATAAAAATACGTTGCTAATAGATATGTTAATGTTGATAGAAGTATAGCAATTAAGGATATCGCGCTAATAGATACTGAAAATTTGCTAATTATTAACCATATAGGACTAAATACTAAACCTGCAATCAAAGTAGAAAACACGAATAATGTTTTGATATTACTTCCATCCTCATCAATACCATTAATCATAAATTTATCAATATGGGCCGTTATTCCCCACAGAAACGAAGCACATATTGAAATGATAACTGCACCTGCCATACTATCACCACCTAATCTATGTTATCTGCAAACATTATATCATAATTGATTTTATATAACCATAGTTCTTAAACGTTTTCCCTATCGATTCCATTGTTTAATTTCATTTTAGGAAAGACTTTAAAACAAAAAAGAAGAATTAACCTTTAAGTAAATTCTTCTTTGCACACTTTTTTATTTTTCATCGAGTTTACTATTATATCCACTTGTTATATGATCTGGGCAATGAAAATAGACAGAATACGTCGAACGATCTTCTTGAGTTAACTGAACATATCCAGAACATTCTGCAATAGATGACATATAACCATCTCGAATTAAACTTTGAAAAGATACAGAAACACTTCCAGAAGAAAAATCTGGATTTTTTTCTTGCTTATATTTTTCCGCTGCACTCCGAACGGTTTCTTCTAATTGATTATAATCCCGAACAGCACTGCTACTTGAAGAGGGTTCGTTAGGAATTTCAGAATCAAAATAATGTTTTGGAGAAGAAGAACTAAGTCCCATTCTATAAGCATTAATTCCTGCAACGATTATACATAAAACTAAAACAACGACAAATCCTAAAAAAACTCCAAGTCCCCAACCTCGATTATTTAATTTCATAAAAGTCACATCCATTCGTATTCATTATACAACAAAACTAAAAAAATGAAAAGAAAAAGGCTAAAAATTAGCCTTAATCCATAAGTTCATCTTCCATCTTGTCAATGACTTCTTCATCTTCTCCAACAAGATCGTTTTTCAACGTATACTCGATGGATTTGTAATCCCGAAGTCCTGTCCCAGCAGGAATTAATTTACCAATGATAACGTTTTCTTTCAAACCTTGTAAATAATCTACTTTTCCACGAATAGCAGCATCGGTAAGAATTCTTGTTGTTTCTTGGAAAGATGCAGCAGATAAGAATGAATCTGTTTCAAGAGATGCCTTCGTAATTCCAAGAAGAACAGGTCGACCAGTAGCAGGTTTCTTACCTTTTAAGATAACTTCCTTGTTTCCATCCGTAAATTCATAGAAGTGAACAAGAGCTCCTGGTAAGAACGTTGTATCTCCACTATCGATAATTCGAATTTTACTAATCATACGACTCGCAATAACTTCGATATGTTTATCAGAAATATCAACACCTTGACTACGATAAGTATGTTGAACCTCTTTTAAAATATATTCTTGTGTTGTAAGAGGGTCTGTAACAGCAAGAAGCTCTTTTGGAGAAATCGCTCCTTCTGTAAGTTTATCTCCTGCTTTTACAACATCACCCTTTTGAACATGAAGCTTTGCACCATAATTGGTAACATGTTCAATGGTTTCAACATCATTTTTAACATAAATTTTAAATTTACCATGATCTTCATCAATTTTTGTAACGGTACCGTCAATTTCTGAAATCGTTGCTTTTCCTTTCGGATTACGAGCTTCAAATAATTCTTGTACACGAGGAAGACCTTGAGTAATATCTTCTCCACCGGCAACTCCACCCGTATGGAATGTTCTCATGGTAAGCTGTGTACCAGGTTCTCCAATAGACTGAGCAGCCATAACACCGATAGCTTCTCCGACTTCTACTAAATTACCAGTAGCAAGATTCTTACCATAACATTTACAACATACACCATTATGAGTTGCACAAGTTAAGATCGTACGAATTTCAACTTCCTTAACTCCTGCTGCAACAATTTTATCAGCAAGTTGATCCGTAATATAAGTAAGTCTTTCTGCAAGAACTTCTTTCGTTTCTGGATGAAGTACTTTCTTATTCGTATAACGACCAATAATACGATCTCTTAAAGATTCAATAACCGTACCATTTTTATCATTAATAAAGTCACGAACAACAACACCAGCATCCGTTCCACAATCTTCTTCACGAACGATAACATCTTGACTAACATCAACTAAACGACGAGTCAAATATCCAGAGTCTGCAGTTTTTAAAGCCGTATCGGCACTACCTTTACGAGCACCATGCGTAGATAGGAAGAATTCCGATACAGAAAGTCCCTCTTTAAAAGATGAAAGAACAGGGATTTCAACAGATTCTCCATTTGGCTTTGCCATAAGACCACGCATACCAGCAACCTGGGTAAAGTTTGAAATATTACCACGAGCACCAGAATGCATCATCATGAAGATTGGGTTGTCTACATCACTATTTGCAATTTCTTGCAATTCTTTCGTAACTTCATCTTTCGCATGATTCCAAGTTTCAATAACTTTCTCATAACGTTCTGCTTCTGTAATAAGACCACGTTTGTATTGTTTATTAATCATATCGACTAATTTTTGATGTTCCTCTACAATTTTTGGTTTGTTTTCTGTTGCAACGATATCACTAGCAGCAACGGTAATACCTGCAATTGTAGAATAATGGAATCCCAAATCTTTTAAATTATCAAGGAATACAGAAGTTTCTGTCGTTTTATAACGTTTAAAGATTTGAGCAATAATCTTTTCGAGTGTCTTCTTTGCAAAAGGTGTTACAAGAGGCATATCTCGAATAACTTCTTTTACATTTTGTCCTCTTTCAATAAAGTATTTATCAGGTGTGATAACTTTAATATTCTCATCACTTGGTTCATTAATATAAGGGAATGAATCTGGTAAAATTTCATTAAATTTAATCTTACCAACCGTCGTTACCAAATACTTACCATGTTGTTCTTCTGTAAATATTTTATATTTGAAAGAGTTAACAGGTACAGCAATTCTTGTATGAAGAGTAATTTCTCTTCTTTCATAAGCCATTAAAGCTTCATTGGTATTTTTAAATAATCGTCCTTCTCCTGGAAGACCTGCTTTTTCCATCGTAATATAATAGTTACCAAGAACCATATCTTGAGATGGAGTAACAATCGGATCTCCTGATTTAGGGTGAAGAATGTTATTGGCACCGAGCATTAAAATACGAGCTTCTGCCTGTGCTTCTTCAGAAAGAGGTACATGCACTGCCATCTGGTCACCATCGAAGTCAGCATTGAAAGCAGGACATACAAGTGGATGCAAACGAATTGCTTTACCACCGATAAGAACAGGTTCAAATGCTTGAATACCAAGTCTATGAAGAGTTGGAGCACGGTTTAATAAAACAGGATGTTCTTTAATAACTTCTTCTACGATATCCCAAACAATTGGATCACGATTATCAATGAGTCTTTTTGCAGCTTTAATATTATGAGCAATATCTTTACTAACAAGACCATGAATTACATGTGGTTTAAATAATTCAAGAGCCATCTCTTTTGGTAGACCACATTGATACATTTTAAGACTAGGTCCAACCACGATAACACTACGTCCAGAATAGTCAACACGTTTACCAAGTAAGTTCTGACGGAAACGTCCTTGTTTTCCTTTTAACATACTTGATAAAGATTTCAAAGGTCTATTTCCTGCACCGGTTACACTTCTTCCTCGACGACCATTATCAAATAATGCATCTACGGCTTCTTGAAGCATACGCTTTTCATTTTGAATAATAATCGTTGGTGCACCCAAATCGATAAGTTTCTTTAAACGATTGTTACGGTTAATAACACGACGATATAAATCATTTAAATCACTCGTTGCAAAACGTCCACCGTCTAACTGAATCATCGGACGTAACTCTGGTGGAATAACAGGAATACAATCCATAATCATCCATTCTGGTTTATTTCCAGATTGATAGAAAGCATTTAAAACATCGATACGTTTTAATAAACGCGTTCTCTTTTGTCCTTGAGCATCTTCTAATTCTTTTGTAATTTCAGCAATTTCTTTTTCCAAGTCAACTTTCTTAAGAAGTTCCTTAATTGCTTCTGCTCCCATTCCTACTTTAAATCCCGTACCATATTTTTCATAATAAGCACGATATTCTTTTTCAGAAAGAGTTTGTTTATTTTCAAGAGGAGCATTTCCTTTATCAATAACAACATAACTTACGAAGTATAATACTTCTTCCAAATCACGAGGACTCATATCAAGAACGAGACCCATACGAGATGGAACTCCTTTAAAGAACCAAATGTGTGATACAGGAGTTGCAAGTTCAATATGTCCCATTCTCTCTCGTCTTACTTTACTACGGGTAACTTCTACACCGCATCGATCACAGACAATATTTTTATAACGAACTCTCTTGTACTTTCCACAAGCACATTCAAAGTCTTTGGTAGGTCCAAAAATCTTTTCACAGAAAAGTCCATCTCTTTCTGGTCTTAAAGTACGATAATTAATCGTTTCTGGTTTTTTTACTTCCCCATAACTCCATTCACGAATTTTTTCAGGAGAGGCAATCCCAATTTTTAAAGCATCAAACTTATTAACTGCGATCATTATTCCTCAACTCCTTCCATATCATCGTAATCTTCTTCGCCATCATATTCCTCTTCATCTTCTAAAGAATCAAATTCATCTTCTTCATCGCCATCGCCATAATCATCTTCTGCCTTATCCTCTTCTTCCATAGAATCAGAATCCATAAAAGTAGAATAATCTGCTTTCTCATCGAGTGGCTTAAAGTCTTGTTTTTGTTCTTCTTCTTCGATCTCTTTCAAGTCTAAGACTTTTCCTTCATCATCGATAATGCTGATATCAAGTCCTAAAGCTTGGAATTCTTTCATCAGAACTCTAAAGGATTCTGGTACACCTGCTTGATCGATCTCTTGACCCTTAACAATCGATTCATAGACCTTAACCCGACCTAAAACATCATCGGATTTATAAGTTATGATTTCTTGTAAGGTATGCGCAGCACCGTAAGCATAGAGTGCCCAAACTTCCATTTCACCAAATCTTTGTCCACCAAATTGTGCTTTACCACCAAGAGGTTGTTGGGTAACTAAAGAATAAGGTCCAGTACTTCTGGCATGAAGTTTATCATCAACCATGTGGTGAAGTTTAATCATATACATAACTCCAACAGAAATACGATTATCGAAGGGTTCACCTGTACGACCATCATATAGAACCGTCTTTCCATCGGCATCCATTCCAGCTTCTTTCATCATTGCTTCGATGTCACTCATTTTTGCTCCATCGAATACTGGAGTTGCAACGTGAATATTCAAATTTTTAGCAGCCATTCCTAAGTGAAGTTCCAAAATCTGTCCTAAGTTCATACGGCTTGGTACACCTTGTGGATTAAGCATGATATCAACTGGTCGACCATCTGGTAAGTATGGCATATCTTCTTCTGGAAGAACAAGAGAAATAACACCCTTATTTCCGTGACGTCCAGCCATCTTATCACCAATTTGAATTTTTCTCTTTTGCGTAATATAAACACGAATAACTTTGGATACTCCTGCAGGAAGTTCATCGTTATCTTTTCGAGAATAAATTTTAACTTCGTGAACAATACCATCTCCACCATGAGGAACCCGTAAAGAAGTATCTCTTACTTCTCGAGTTTTCTCTCCGAAGATAGCATGAAGTAATTTTTCTTCGGAAGTAAGTTCTGCCATTCCTTTAGGAGTTACTTTACCAACAAGGATATCTCCTTCTTTTACTTCCGTACCAACAACGACAATACCATTTTCATCTAAGTGCTTACGAGCTTCTTCGCTAACATTTGGAATGTCTCTGGTAATTTCCTCTGGTCCAAGTTTTGTATCACGACATTGCATTTGATAGTCTTCAATATGAATAGAAGTATAAACGTCATCTTTAACAAGTTTTTCATTTAAGATAACTGCATCCTCATAGTTATAACCGTTGAATGTCATAAAGGCAACAACAACGTTTTTACCAAGAGCAAGTTCTCCTTCATCCATACTAGGACCATCGGCTAAAATATGTCCTCTTTGAACTTTATCTCCTACTCGAACAATAGGTCTTTGATGGAAACAAGAATCCCCATTGCATTCTTCAAAGTTTGCAAGATAGTAAGTATCTTTTCCACCTTTATTTTTAACGACAATTCGTTTTGCATCAACATATTCAACAACTCCGTCAGCTTTACTAACGATGGCTGCACCAGAGTCTCTTGCTGCGATATGTTCAACTCCCGTACCAACCAAAGGAGCTTCTGCTTTTAAAAGAGGTACGGACTGACGTTGCATGTTTGCACCCATCAAAGCACGGTTAGCATCATCATGTTCCAAGAACGGAATACAACTGGTTGTAACAGCAACAACTTGTTGTGGAGATACATCGATATAATCGACTT
>CANQHK010000053.1 GCA_947623645.1 uncultured Bacilli bacterium | reverse complement strand
TTCATTTTCATCACCATTATAGTTATGTCTATTTCCTTTGATATTTATTCAATGACATTTCTCGAAAAGAATTACAATTTTCTTATATTTTCATTGTAACAGAACAAAATTTGTGATATGATATTTTATAGATACTAAAAAGGGGTGATAAAGTGGAGTACAGATTAGGAAAAGCGAAAGAAGAATCCACCATTCATGGACAAACCTTTCGAATTACAGTATTAAGTGAAAGTCTTCTTCGACTTGAATATAGTCCTAGTGGAGTTTTTTATGATGCTCCTTCACAATTTGCTCTTAATCGAGATTTTCCAAAACCAGAAATGGATGTGAAGCAGGACGATCGTTTTTTGGAAATTAAGACAAAATATTTTTCTTTGTCCTATGTAAAAGAAAAAAACTTTGACGCTGGTAAAGTTATGCCAATGGCTAATTTAAAAGTTGAAGTGAATGGAACCGATCGTAGTTGGTATGTTAATCATGCTGAAGCACGAAATTTAAAAGGTCTTTTTATTTCGGAAGATGGGGATAATCGAAATGCTGTTTTTCAAAAAGGACTTTATTCTTTGGATGGATTTGTTTCTTTTAATGACAGCAATACTTTTCTTTATAATGAACAAGGCTTTTTACAAAAACGGGAACAACCTTATTTAGATATTTATCTTTTTATTTATGGAACAGATATTGACCGTGCTTTAAAAGATTACTTTACTTTAACTGGATTTCCACCTCTTATTCCAAAGTATGCTCTTGGAAATTGGTGGAGCCGAGAACTTCCTTATACGACAGATAAATTTTTAGAAGTTGCTAGTAAATTTGAAAAAAATGAAATTCCTTTATCGGTTATTGTTATGGATAAAGATTGGCATATGCGAAAACTTGGAACAAAGGAATTAGAAACAGGATATACGTTTAATAAAGAATTGATTCCGAATCCAGAAGAACTTTTACAAAAATTGCACGAAAAAAATATTCGAATCGGTCTTTCAATTAATCCAATTGATGGTGTTGGGCCTTATGAAGAAAATTATCAACAATTAATTTCGGCTTTTCATATCGAATCCGGAAAAACAGTACAATTTGATCCTTTGAACCAGACTGTTATTCGAGCGATTGCTGGATATATGTTGGTTCCTCTAATTAATAAGGGAATTGATTTCTTATTTAATGATTATCTTGTTACCGATGGAGATTTTCAAAAACTATGGTTTTTAAATGATGCTTTCTATAATTTGGTCGATACTCCAACGAGAAGAGGACTTCTTTTAAGTCGAAATTCTTTGATTGCTTCCCATCGTTATCCAATTACTTATACAGGGAAAACTTTAATTAGTTGGGAATCTTTAAAAAGAGTTCCGATGATTAATCAGAATGCTGCGAATATTGGGGTTAGTTTTGTTAGTTGTGATATTTCTGGAAGTTATGGTGGTATCGAAGAAGAAGATTTGTATATTCGAGCTGTTGAACTTGGATGTTTTTCTCCTATCTTAAGGTTTTCTTCTCCTTCTGGAAAATATTATCGGAAAGAGCCTTGGAGATGGAATGTTCGAGCTGGTCAAATTGTTAATGATTATTTAAATCTACGGCAAGAATTACTTCCTTATCTCTATACAGAAAGTTATAATTACTCTTTAGGAATTCCGTTAGTTCGCCCTTTATATTATGATGTTCCATTTGCTTTAGATGATGAAAACTTTAAAAGTGAGTATTTCTTTGGAAAATCTTTCTTAATCTGTCCGATTTTATCTAAGAAAGATCCTTTGATTAATAGAACGATCCATAAATTTTATATTCCTGAGGGTGTTTGGTATGATTTTAAGACTGGAAAGAAATTTCCTGGTAAAAAAGAATATTTATCTTTCTTTCGGGAAGAAGATTATCCAGTATTTGTTCGAAGTGGTGCCATTATTCCTTTATCGAAAGATGAGGGAAATGCTTGCTATAATCCTATGAATATGGAAATTCATGTATTTCCGGGAAAAAGTAATAGCTACATGCTCTATGAAGATGATGGAATTACCAAGGCTTACAAGAATGGTAAGGTATTAAAAACTTCTCTTGATTATAACTATATGCCAAATAATTATACACTTATTATTCGTTCTATGGAGGGGCAGGCTGGAGTTGCACCAGATTATCGAAATTATAAAATTCATTTTCGAAATACAAAGAGAGCAAGCGATGTTATTGTTTACTTTAATAACACGATGATTCAACCAACTGCTTATGTCGATGATGCTGATTTTGTTGTTGAATTAAAACAAATTCCATCGATTGGTCAGTTGACAATTAACTGTAAGGGAAACGATATTGAAATTGATGCGATTCGTCTTATTAATGATGATATTGATAGTATTCTTTTGGATTTACAAATTAATACAGTTCTAAAAGAAAAAATTTCAGCAATTATGTTTTCCAATCTTGCTATTAAAAGAAAAAGAATTGAAATACGGAAACTTAAAAAATTGGGTCTTACTAATGAACATATTAAGCTGTTCTTAAAACTTCTTGAATATATTGAACAAATTTAATACAATAGGAATAAAATTGTGGAATCTATGTCTTTTGCTTTCCACAATTTTTTCTTGCTTATAGAATCTATTTGTGCTATAATAAGGAAGATTTTTGAAAAGAGGGCTGGTTATGAATTTCTTTGATTTGAATACTTTTGAAAAAATTGAAGAGGAATTTTTGAAATTGGATTCTCAAATGACGAACGAAATCCGTAAAAAAGAGATTTTGGAAATGAAATTAGAATTGTTAAAAAGTAATTTCTTAAAATATTTAGGATATTTCCTTTTTTTCAATTTATCTTTTGGAGCTATTTCTTTTTTCATTTTATCGATGCCGACGAGTACTTTTTTTTCTTCTATTTCTCCTGTTTTTGATTTCCTTTGGGTAGGAGTTGGAACCTTTACTATTAATGGTCAAATTGTTTCTAATATTTTAACAGAACGAAGGTTTCTTCCAGAAGAATATAAAAAGTTAAATTGGTTTGATCGGAGAAAAGAAAGAATTCGTTTAAAAAAAGAAATTCAAAATTGCAATCAAAAAATCGAAGTATTCAATGATCAACAGTATCGTTTGCATCTTTTTGAAATGAAAAAAGAACGAGAATGTTCTGAAGATTTAAATGAGAACAGAATTGTTGATATAGAGCCAATCGAAGAGCCTTACTTGACCGAGAATTTGGATAATATAGTAGAACAGGAAAGAGGGAAAAGTTATGTCAAAAAAATATAGTAGAGATCGTTTTTTATCGAATGATTATAAAGCACATTTTCATGAATTAGAAAAAGTAGAAGAAAACTTAGGAAATGTAACGAAAGAAATCATTCGATTGAAATTAGAAAGAGAAAATACCATTATGAATATCAATAGTTTATCGTTTTCTTTGAATGAAATTTCTAAATGGGAACATTTGCATAAATTTACAAGAGTCTTTTATACTGTAACTACTTTGCTTGGAATTACTGCTATTCCGGTTTGCTTCATGCTTCCTGTTGTTTCCATTGTGAAGTATGTTTTTGCAACTGTTTTTGTTCTTTCTTTGATGGCATCTGTTGTTGCAAGAGGTTTAGAAAATGATTCTAAAGATTTAGATAAATATAAAAAAATGAATCGTATGGAAAAGAAAAAATATCAGGAAGAATTAGTTGATTCTATTTCCAAAAAGAAAAAACGTAAATTCGCACTGGAAGGAGAAATAATAATCCAGAAAAATTTGCAAGAATCCTATCGTGAGGCCTATTCTGATATAAAAAAACAAACAAATTCCAAAAAGAAAAAACGTAAATTTGCACTGGAAAGAGAAATGACAATCCAGAAAAACTTGCAAGAATCTTATCGTGATGCTTATTCTGGTATAAAAAAACAAACAGGAAATTTGTTTTCTGATTATATAGGAGAAGTTGATTATAGCCAAGTTCACTTACAAGCAAATGATCAGGAATCTTTATCTTTAAATAAAACACTTTGCAAAAAATTATAAAAATCTCTTAAAAATGCTGGATTAATTAAAAAAATATGGTATACTATTGGTGTCATGTTGAAAGAGGAGTAGTAATAAAAAGAAACTTTTAGAGAGTCTATGGTTGGTGAAAATAGATAAGTTGAATTTTATGAACTTGCCTTGGGAGTGAAAGAGGGTAATTCCTATATCAATTGAAAGTGTATAGAGAAATCTATAAAAAAAGGTGGTAACGCGGTTCTTTCGTCCTTTGGGGAAAGATACAGCGTTTTTTTATTTAAGAGGAGGAATAAAGATGGAATATATTGTTTATTTTATTTTAACATTTTTAATTGTTTATGCCATTTCTTACTTTCTGTTAGTTCGAAAAAAAGACAAGTATGATGCAAGTAAAGTTCCAGTAGAAGTAGAATATATGATTAAAAAATATCGACTGGATGTAGGGAAAATGGATTATAAGAAATTCTTAAATGCAATTAGTTTGTTGGGAAGTTTGGATATGTCTATTGCTGTTATTTTTATCTTTCCTATTGAAAATATTTTTTTACAACTACTGGTTGGATTTCTTATTTTGATTCCTCTGATTTTAATTAGTTTTCATTTTTTGGGAAAATATTATGTAAAGAAAGGATTTGTAAAAGATGAACGAAAACGTAAAAGAAATAGAAAATAAATGGCAAAAGTATTGGGAAGAACATGAAACTTTTGTTGCTAAGAATGGTGAAGAAAAAGAAAAATATTATTATTTGGTAGAGTTTCCTTATCCCTCAGGTGCAGGTCTTCATGTAGGGCATGTTCGAAGTTACACTGCTCTTGATATTATGGCAAGAAAGAAAAGAATGATGGGATATAATGTATTGTTTCCAATTGGGTGGGATGCCTTTGGAGCACCAGCAGAGCAATATGCTATAAAAAACCATATTCATCCAAAGAAGGCTGTAGAAGAAAACATTAAAACATTTAAGGCACAAATTCAAAAACTTGGAATTTCTTTCGATTGGTCAAGAGAATTTTCAACAACAGATCCAGAATACTATAAATGGACACAGTGGCAATTCTTGAAGTTTTTTGAAAAAGGAATGGCTTATAAAGCAAAGAAAAATATCAATTGGTGTCCAGAATGTAAGACAGGTCTTTCCAATGAAGATTCTTCTGGAGGAGTTTGTGAGAGATGTGGAACAGAAGTTGTTCAAAAAGAAAAGGAACAATGGATGCTTCGAATGAGTGATTATGCAGAAGACTTAATCGACGGGTTAAAAGATACTGATTTTCAAGAGAGAACGAAAACTGCTCAAATAAACTGGATTGGGAAATCAACGGGTGCAGAAATTGAGTTTCCTTTAAAAGAAGTGGATGAAAAATTAAAAGTTTATACGACTCGTCCCGATACTATTTTTGGGGTAACTTTTATGGTTATTGCACCAGAACATCCATATATTGATTTGTATAGTGGACTTATTACGAACATGGATGAGATTATTGATTACCGAGAAAAAACCAATCGCAAAACAGAATTTGAAAGAACACAACTTGTAAAAGATAAAACAGGTGTTAAGATTGAGGGATTAACAGTTATTAACCCAGTAAACGGAAAAGAAGTTCCAATTTATATTTCAGATTATGTTATGATGAATTACGGAACGGGTGCAATTATGGCCGTACCTGCTCATGATCAAAGAGATTATGATTTTGCCAAGAAATTTGGTATTGAAATTATTCCAGTTATTGAAAAAATAACAGGGAAAGTTCACGAAGATGAAAATTACAAAGAAAGTATTGTAGCAATTGTTTATGATAAAAAGAAAAATCAATATTTAACCATCAATTGGCATGATTTAGGAGGACGTCTCTTTATTGGTGGAACGATTCAAGATGGAGAAACTCCAGAAGAATGTGCACGAAGAGAGGTAGAAGAGGAAACCGGATACGAGAATTTACGCTATATTCGAACAACTTTTCCAGTAAATCATCATTACTATGCTTTTAATAAAGACAAGTATTTTGAAATTGAATGTACAGGAGTTTACTTTGAATTAGAAAATGATGAAAGAACAGAGCAAAAATTAGATGAAGATGAAAAGAACTGTTTTGATGTTGAATGGGTTGATCAACAAACGGTTGAAACAGAAATTGCCGATGAACTTCATCAAACAATTTATTTATATGCTGTTCATGAAACGGCCTTTACAGAAGATGGAAAAATGGTTAATTCAGAGTTTCTTGATGGTTTAACAAATAAGAAAGAATCCATTGAAAAGATGATTGATTATTTGGAAAAGGAAAACATTGGAACCAGAAAAACAAATTATAAGTTACAAGATTGGATTTTTACAAGACAAAGATTCTGGGGTGAGCCAATTCCTATTGTTCATTGCGACAAATGTGGTTGGGTTGCAGTACCTGAAGAAGATTTGCCAGTAGAACTTCCAGATGTTGCAGAATATGAACCTACGGATGATGGAGAAAGTCCTCTTGCTAAAATTACGAGCTGGGTGAATACAACTTGTCCAAAATGTGGTGGAAAAGCAAAACGTGAAACGGATACAATGCCAAACTGGGCAGGATCTTCTTGGTATTGGTTACGGTATATGGATCCACATAATGATAAAGAATTTGCAAGTCAGGAAGCTCTTCGCTATTGGGGACAAGTAGATTGGTATAATGGTGGTATGGAGCATGCTACAAGACATCTTTTATATGCAAGATTCTGGAATCAATTCTTGTTTAATAACGGACTTGTTCCATTTAAAGAACCATTTAAAGTACGTGCTTCTCATGGAATGATTTTAGGAGAAGGCGGAGTTAAAATGAGTAAAAGCCTTGGAAATGTTATTAATCCGGATGATGTTGTAAATACTTATGGTGCAGATACTTTAAGAACTTATGAAATGTTTATTGGGGATTATGAAAAAGAAGCATCATGGAGTGAACAAGGATTAAAAGGTTGTAGAAGATTCTTAGACCGAGTTATTAAGTTGCAAGATAAGGTAACAGATAGCTTTGAATACAGTGAAAAAACAGAGATGTTAATGAATAAGACGATCAAGAAAGTAACGGAAGATATCGATGATTTGAAATTTAATACAGCTGTATCTGCTCTTATGATTTTATTAAATGAATTAGAAAAACAAGAAACAATTACCAAAAAAGATTATCGTACATTCTTAACATTATTAAATCCATTTGCACCTCATATTACAGAAGAGTTAAATGAAAAATGTGCTCTTGGAAAAGTTATTTGCGAAAGTACATGGCCAACTTATGATGTACAAAAGTTGGTAGAAGAAACGAAGGTTATTGCTGTCCAAGTTAATGGTAAAGTTCGTGCTACCATTGAAGTTCATATGGATGATACAGAAGATGAAATAAAGAAGAAAGCATTAAAAGAAGAGAATGTAAAGAGACATATTGATGGAAAAGAAATTGTTAAGACAATTGTTATTAAAGGAAAGATTGTAAACATCGTTGTGAAATAAAAGAATAAGCATTTGACTTTTTGGTCGATGCTTATTTCTTTAGGAAGGAAAAAAATTATGAAAAAACTTGAAAAAGAAAAAGTGGAACATACTTTTCCACCCTATTACAATCAAGATTCGAAAATTTTGATATTAGGAACGATGCCTTCCAGAAAATCAAGAGAATTGGGATTTTACTATATGCATCCTCAAAATAGATTTTGGAAAGTATTAAGCAAGGTGTTTGAAGAGGAGTTTCCCAACAGTTTAGAAGAGAAAAAAGAATTTTTGAAAAAACATAAAATAGCTTTATGGGATTGCGTTCAAAGTTGTGATATTGAAGCATCGAGTGATGCAAGTATTCAAAATGTAGTACCAACGAATTTGTCTTTGATTTTAGAAAATACAGAAGTTAAAAGAATTTATACGACTGGTAAAAAAGCTGGGGAACTGTATAGGAAATATCACTATCCAAAAACGAAAATAGAAAATATTCCTCTTCCTTCAACAAGTTCTGCCAATATTGCAAATTTTAGTGAAGAGGATTTGGTAAAATATTATCAAAGTATAAAAAAGGATGACACTTTTTAAGAAAGGGCTCTAGAATTTCTGGTGTGAAGTAATTTTTAACGAAACCTATATGAAATAAAAGAAAAACAGGCATTTTTAATGA
>CANQHK010000052.1 GCA_947623645.1 uncultured Bacilli bacterium | reverse complement strand
TCCCTTCGTTTTAAAAGAAGTTTGGCTCCACCCAACCATTGGATATTCCTAAAATAATTGTATCAAAAAGTAGACTACAAAGTCAATATAAAAAACAACAAAAATGTAACAAAAAACTCTTGCTAAATTTTTGAGTTTATGGTATGATGTATTTAGCAAAGAAATTTGCATACAATAAAAAAGGAACACCCAATGTTTTCCTGTTGAGTGTTGCCTATAAGTTTTGTTAACCACCTAAATCATTGCTGAGTTAGGTGGTTTCTTTCATATTAAAATTACGAATAACAAAAGTAGTAAAAGAAAGATAATTACTACTAAAGATGAAATCAAAAGATCCTTCTTGTTCATAATATCGCCTCCCTTCGTTTTAAAAGAAGTTTGGCTCCACCCAACCATTGGATATTCCTAAAATAATTGTATCAAAAAGTAGACTATAAAGTCAATATAAAAAACAACAAAAATGTAACAAAAAACTCTTGCTAAATTATTTGATTTATGGTATGATGTATTTAGCAAAGCAATTTGCATACAATAAAAAAAGGAACACTCAATGTTCATGTGTTGAGTGTTGCCGATAATATTGTATCATCTAAATCATTGCTGAGCTAGGTGACTTTTTTTAGTTCAACATAAGAAGAATAATAAGTAAAAAAAGGAAAGGAATCTCTTTTATTAAAAAGGAGATTTTTTTCTTTTTTAAAAAAATATTTGTACCAAAAAAGATTGATAAAATTTATGCTTTGTGGTACGCTGTATACAAAAGTTCATGGCAAGAATAGATACATTAAAAATTATTAACCGATAAACAATTATTTTCAAAAAAAGATAAAAAATCCTAACCTTTTTATAAGAAAAAACACTATATAAGTGAAAGGTGATTAAAAGTGGACAAAATTTATGATGAATATTATTATAAAATATATAATTGGGCAATTCACAAAACCAAACATAAAGAAGATGCCGAAGATTTAACAAATAGTATTTTTCTAGCAATATTTGAATATTTTAATAAAAATATTGAGATTGAAAAAGTTGAAAATTTAATATGGAAAATTGCTTATAATTTATGGTGCACCAAAGCAAAAGAATATATTAAAGAAAAAAATAATACAACATTTGATGAAGATTATGAATTGGGATATGAAATTCCAGTGTTGGATAAAATTATATATAAAGAAATCATCAATAATTTAGATAATATTGGTTTAACCTATAAAGAAAAAACGATATTTAAAATGTACTACGTTAATGACCTTTCAATAAAAGAAATTAGTGAAAAAATGAACACGAAGGAGGCCAATATAAAATATTTTTTATATAGTGCAAGAAATAAAATAAAGGAGAGATATTGTGAATAATTTAAATTTAGACAAATACTTAAATATTGTTAACTCTGAAAAAATAAAAAAAGGATTAACGAATTATGTTCCACTATACCCTATGTTAAGAGTGGAAAATGAAAAATTATATGTTGGGGTAATGCTAACAGAAGAAAAAGATAATGTTTGGAGTAAAGAAAAACAGATTAAACCGGAATATTGGGTTTTAATTGATGTGAACGAGGATAAAATTTTAGAGTTTAATAAGACAGAAGATAAAGACTTTGTAATGGGAGATTTGATTCCTAAAAATTTGAATCATAAAGAGCAAGAAATTTCGAAATACACAGTTGAAAAAACATTACAATATAAAAACTATTTACTTGAAGATATAAAAAATGAAGAATTGCCATTACAAAAGAAATTATCTTCTATCTTTGGTAAGAAAATAGAAATTGATGGAGAAAAAGTGAACATAAATGATTATTTATTCGCAAATTTAGAAGAAGATATTCAGTCCAAAATTAATGATTTAGTAAATATTTTAATACAATCAAAATATGGATCCATAACTTTCTATTATGATAATTTATTTAATCAAATTATAAATACTTATAAAAATAATAAAACGATAGATGATGAAAAAATTAAATTGTGTATTGAAATAATGAATAATTATTATGATGGTGTAATTGGAATTGATAATTTCTTTAATATTTAGATTGTAAATATATTTAAGAAGAATCAATCATAGAAATGAAATAAAGAATAAATTGAATGAAGTTTCGTAAGTATTTTAAATGAAAAGGGATTCCTTTTCTTTTTTTTGAAAGTTCTTGCACCCTTAAAAATCCTTTGTTATAATATTTCAATAACGAAGGAGCAGATTCTATGAAGTATAAAGTTTATCTCATAAATTATTTATTGATAGAAAGAAATGACGAAAATGAAAGTTTGTGAATATTGGAATCAACTTCATATAGAAGAAATGCCTTCCTTTCTATTAAAATATTTAAAATGTCCTTCTTTAATTCGTTTACAAAAGATTGGTTTTTTCTGTGGAATGGATTATGCTTCAAAAGATATTTACCCGTTTGAAGAATTTATTAGTAGATATCATCATTCTCTTAGTTGCGCTCTTTTAACTTGGCGTTTAACCAACAATAAAGTGTTTACACTTGCATCTTTATTTCATGATATTTCAACTCCTTGTTTTTCACATGTAATCGATTATCTGAATGGAGATTATATAGAACAAGAATCAACTGAAAAGTATACAGAAAAAATTTTGAGAGAAGATCCAATCTTTCAAAAATACTTAGAAGAAGATAACATTTCAGTGGAAGAAATCATAAATTTTAAACAATATTCTATTGTCGATAGCAAGCGACCAAAACTTTGTATTGATCGAATGGATGGAATTATTTTAGCATCGATTGGATTGACAAAATCTTTAACACTTGAAGATTTAACACAAATCCTTTCTAATTTGTGTATCTATTTAAACGAAGAAGAGGAGATGGAAATTGGTTTTCAAAATTTTGAAGTTTGTCAAAAAGTTATCGAATTCGAAAATAAAATCAATGCTTTCTTTCATTCCAAAGAAGATAATTATATGATGTTTTTACTGGCTCATATTACGAAATATGCTCTTTCGAAAGGATATCTTTCTTATTCAGACTTATACCATCATCAAGAAGAAGAAGTTTTTTCTTATTTAAAAGAACTTCCAGATTCAATTCTTCAAGAGAAGTTACAAGAATTTCAGACGATTCGAAAAGAAGAGATTCAAGATATGGATTATCCTGCAACAAAACAAAGAAAACTTCGTCCACTTGTCCGAGGAGTTCGTATATAAAAATCGAACATTGAAGATTTTTCTTATTAAAAGTTTCGTTAAAAGTATTTGAAAATTCGCTAATTAATGGTATAATTTTCATTGGTTAAAACCTTGCTTTCTATTGTTTTTAGACAATTCAATTATAAAGCATTTTTTAGGTTTTAACCTTTTTTTATTGATATAAAAGAGTTTTTTTCTAAATCTCCCCACTTTGAAAACACTATCCTTCTTCTTCATTTTTTTGACAAAAAAGGAATTTTATGGTAAAATACCGACGAGTTCTAAAAAATCTTTTCTTATTTTAAATCAGTAGAAAGACGGGTGATATTTTGAATCAGTTATTTCAAAAATTAGGATTTTTACCAAATGAATTAAAACTATATACGACTGCTTTTTCTCATTCTTCTTATGTGCACGAACATAAATTAAAAGCAGATTATGAACGTTTGGAATTTTTAGGAGATAAAGTTTTAGATTTGGTAATCAGTGATTATTTGTATAATAATTTTGACAAAAAAGAAGGGGATATGACAAAACTTCGAGCAAGTTATGTTTGTGAAAATGCTTGTAGTCGGTATGCCCAAGATTTAAACTTTAGTGAATATATTAAAGTTGGTCATGGGGAAGAAATTGATGGGGGAAGATATAAGAAAGTTATTCTTGCCGATATCTTTGAATCTTTTTGTGGAGCAATGTATTTGGATTTAGGATATGAGGTTGCAAAAGAAAAAATTTTATCGATTATTGTTCCTTATATTGAAGATCCGACGATTACGTTTTTTAGCGATTATAAAAGTGCTATCCAAGAATTTGTTCAAACAGACGGAAAAACTGTTACTTATGAAGTCGTTGGAGAAGATGGACCTGCTCATAATAAAAAATTTGAAGTCGTTTTGAAAGTCGATGGAATTATTTTTGGAAAGGGAATGGGTGCCAACAAGAAGGAAGCAGAGCAGGAAGCAGCAAAAGAAGCCCTTGAAAAACTTGCCGTATGACAAATCGCGAATTTTTACTTGAAAAATACTCTGCTATTCATGAATACGATTCTTACTTAAGAGAAGAAGTTACCAAAGAAATTCTTCGAATGCAGGATTTAAAAATCTCCCTTCCACAGGATTTTCAAAAGAAACTTTCTCTTTTTCAGAAAACTTTAGAACATGTTCATGCCTTTTTTAAAAAACATGAAAAAAGGCTTCAAGAAAAATCCCCTTTTTCTTTTAAACAAGAACTTTTTATCCTTGTTGATTTATTTGATTTTTATGAAGAACTTCGGTATTATAAAACACTTCTTTTTGATGTAGAAGTAGAAAAATTTGCTTTTTCAGAACTTCAAAGTAAATACCGTTCTGTTTTTCAACTTTTCTATCCTCCTATTTCTGTATTAGATAATCTACTTGAAAGTGGAGTCTTAAAAGAAGAAAGAAGAGTTTATACCAGTGAAAAGATGTTAGAGAAAAGATTCGAATTATTGAAGGAATTAGAATATAAGGAAGGTGAATAAATTTTGAGTAAAATTAGAATTTTTGCCCTTGGTGGGTTAAATGAAAATGGAAAAAATATGTATGTTATAGAAGTTGATAAAAGCATATTTGTTTTTGATTGTGGGTTGAAGTATGCCCATGATGGAATGCTTGGGGTCGATTATGTGATTCCCAATATGGATTATTTAAAACAAAATCGAAAAAGAATTAAGGGTGTGTTTTTAACGCATGGACATGATTCCAATATGGGAGCAATTAGTGATTTGGTTAAAAATATTCCAGAAGTGAATGTTTATGCAACGAAATTTACGATGGAAATTGTTCGCTCTTATTTGGAAGAAGATGGAATTGTCAGTAAGAATTTAAAAGAGATTCGGCCACACTCGAAAATAGATTTTGGACAAGGGGTTAGTTTGTTTCCAATTTCGGTTACGCATTCGATACCGGATGCTGTTTGTTTTGTTTTATATACAAAAGATGGAGCAATTTGTTATACGGGTGATTTTGTTTTTGATAGTAGTAGTAAAAATGCTTATGCTACGGATATTGGAAAACTTGCTTATGTTGGAAAACAAGGAGTTTTATGTTTGTTAGCAGAATCGATTTATTCAGAAAAAGCTGGGTTTACTGCTCCGAATAATCGGGTTTCTTCGTTTATTCGGGATGTTCTTCAAAAAAGTGATGGAAGAGTTATTGCAACAGTTTTACAAGCACACGTTTGTAGAATTCAAGAAATTTTCAATGAAGTCATGAAGACGAAACGAAAAATTGTTTTGATGGGTCATAGTCTTCAACAAATGGTACAAAAAGCTCTTAGTCTTGGTTATTTAACGATTGATCCTTCTCGAATTGGAGATTTAACCAATTTAGAAGATCGGGATGTTGTGGTTTTAATTTCTGATGAAAAAGAAAAACCTTTTGCCAATCTAGAAAGAGTTGTGAACGGTTTTGATAAGTTTATTAAACTCAAAGATAGTGATACTATTTTTATTACGGAACCAAGTTATGATGGAATTGAAAAACGACTTGCTAGTATTATTGATTTGATTGCGATGAAAGGTGTTAACGTTGTTAATTTAAGTAGTAAATATTTATTGTATCATGCTTCTTCTGAAGATTTGATGATGATGATTAGTTTAATGAAGCCAAAATATTATTTTCCGGTAAAAGGAGAATACCGTCATCAATATAAAAATGCAGAAATTGCCGAAGCAGCAGGAATTCCTAAAGAAAATATTTTGTTAAAACAAAATGGGGATGTTGTAACTTTTGTAAAAGGAAAACTTGTAGAATCTTTTGATAAAGTATTTGTTGATGATATTTTAATTGATGGAAACAGGGGAAATGATGTTGGAGAATTGGTTTTAAAAGATCGAGAAATGCTTGGAGAAAATGGAATTGTTATTGTTAGTGGAACACTTTCTAAGAGGACGAAACAACTGGTTCATGATGTTGATGTTGTAACGAGAGGATTTATTTATGTGAAAGAGAATTTTGATGTTATTCAGGAGGCCAGAAAAATCTCTACGGAAGTTCTTTTAGAAAATATCGATGAAGAAAATAAGAGAGTGGATTATACTGCTATTAAAAATGAAATTCGAGAACGTTTGGGCAACTATTTTCACGATGCAACGGGATCAAAACCAATGATTATTACGGTTGTACAAGAGGTGTAATATGAATAAAATATATGTCGTTGGACATAAAAATCCGGATACTGATAGTTTAACGAGTGCAATTAATTTAGCGTATTTAAAAAAAGCTCAAGGTGTAGCTGCTGTTCCTTGTGTTTTAGGAGAAATCAACCGAGAAAGTCAATTTGTTCTTTCTTATTTCGGAGTGGGGGAACCCAAATATTTAAATGATGTCAAATTACAAATTAAAGATTTAAATTATCATAAGGGTGTCTTTTTAGAGGAACACGTTTCTGTCAAAAGAGTTTATGATTATTTAGAAGAAAATCAAATTACGGGTGTTCCGATCGTTGATGAGAAACAAAAATTTATTAGTTTGGTTACTTTAAAAGGAATTGTTAATACTTTTATCCATGGAGAAAATAAACATTTGTTAACGAGTTATAAAAATATTCTGGAAACAGTAAATGGTGAAGAAGTTTTAAAGTTTGATGATGAAATTGAGGGAGATTTAAAAATTGCTTCTTTTAAAAGTTCGACTTTTTTTGAAAATATTCGGTTAACTAGAAATGATATCTTAATTGTTGGAGATCGTCATAGTATCATTGAATATGCTGTGGAAAGTGGAGTCAAGTTAATTCTTGTTATTGGAAATGGAGAAATTAAACCCCAACATATCGAAATTGCTAAGAAGAATCAAGTGAATATTATTCGAACTCCTTTAGAAACTTATGAAACAGCTAAGTTAATTTATCTTAGTAACTATATTAAAACGTTAATTCAAGAAGGAAGAATTATTACCTTTAATGAAGAGGATTATTATGATGAATTTGTCGTTAAGAGCTCTCATTTACGACATAATAACTATCCAGTGATTGGAAAAAATAACAAATGCATGGGGTTACTCCGAGTAACAGATATCGATGAAAAGAGAAGAAAAAAAGTAATTTTAGTCGACCATAATGAAATGGAACAAAGTGTTGATGGATTGGAAGAAGCAGAGATATTAGAAGTTGTTGATCATCATCGTTTAGGAAATATTTCAACAGCATATCCTATTAATTTCCGAAATATGGCGGTTGGAAGTACCAATACGATTCTTTATTACATGTATGAAGAACAAAAGATTGAGATGCCAAGAGAAATTCAAGGCTTGATGCTTTCTGGAATTTTATCCGATACCCTTGCCTTAACTTCTCCAACAACGACGGAATATGATCGTAAGGTCGTAAAAGTTCTTTCAGAAACACTTGATTTGGATTATCAAAAATATGCTCGCGAAATGTTTAAGGCTGGAACTTCTTTAACGGGAAAAACCATTGAAGAAATTGTTACGGCAGATTTAAAAGCGTATCCTTTTGAAGAAGATAAATTTGCAATTAGTCAGATTTTTACTTTAAATTTTGAAGATATTTATAGGAAAAAAGATGAATATCTAGATTTTATTGAAAAGATTCAAACAGAAAGAGAATATAAAATTGTTGTGGTGGCAGTAACAGATATTTTAAAGAATGGTTCTTATTTATTCTTTACCGAAAAAGCTCAAGAAATTTTGGAAGATGCTTTTGGAATTCTTGGAATTGAACAAGGAACCTTTATTGATGGGATTGTTTCTCGGAAAAAACAGATTGTTCCTAAAATTTTAGAAAATATGCGATAAAGAAGATAGTTTACAAAATTTTACAAAAAGTAGGAAAAGCTTGATTGAATTCAAGCTTTTTCTTGACATTTTCTATGGGGGGGGGGTAGTATAGTAATTAGAAATATAAAAAATAATATTTACAGTGATACTAGTTCGTGATAAAATGTCAAGTATTTTATAGCACATCTTGAGCAAGCGAAAGAATGTGTTATAAAATTATTGTACCT
>CANQHK010000051.1 GCA_947623645.1 uncultured Bacilli bacterium | reverse complement strand
TAAAACCAAATACCTATGCATGGAGAAATATAACCATAGGAAATATTTTTCATACAGCACTTGGATATAAACAAAATTTAGGAAGTCATATGATGAAAAATACAGAATGGGGAGCAGTAGCATACCTAACTCAATCAGAATACGGAATTGGAAGTAAAATTCGGATTAATAACAACAGCCATTTTAAAACAGGATATTCTTCAGCACCAAATCTTGACCAAAGTAGTAGTCAAGGAGAATATGGAACAGAACTTGATAAGACTCAACCGTATAATACACCCATTGGATATTTGGCTTCCACTACTGGAAATATCACAGGAATTTATGATATGGCAGGTGGTACTAGCGAATATATGGCATCCTATATGGAAAACTATGCTTTAAAAAATTCAACTGGTGTTGCATCTGGAATCACGGATTCTGATTTAACGACTTATGCTGCTTATTTTGATAAATATCCGAGTAGTAGTAATCAAACAAGTTATAATTATCGTATTCTTGGAGATGCAACTGGAGAAATGGGCCCATTTTACAGATATTATGATAAAGATGGAAATCAGCGAGATCATAATGCCTGGTTTGCCGACGCTTCGCACTTTGTTGAGGCTGCGAGCCCCTGGGTCGTTCGAGGCGGGTCTTTCTACTCTGGAGTTTTGGCAGGCCAATTCTCCTTCGCTAGGGACACAGGTGGTGTCTACATAGACTTCGGTTCCCGTCTTGTTCTAACAGGTACAGATATATAAGATTTCACAACTTTAGTAGACAATACCTACGTTAATTTCATTCGTAGAAAACCTCTAAAATTCTTAAAGCAAATGACTACTTTTCGTAGAGAACATGTTCATCCAATCTATAAATATACTTTTCTCTTTTTAAGATGTTAATATAATTTATTATGAAATAAAAACAAATAATTTTAAAAGTTTATTTTCGTTTTTTCTTTACTTTTTCCAATCAATATGCTATCTTTATTATAGGAGGTAAAAAATAATGAATGCGGTGGAAGAAGAAATATTAGAATATTTAAAAGCAATTTTTACAAATCAAAAACAAATTATGGAGGAAATAGAAAATCTAAAAAAAGAGTTAACAGCAAATAAGACTTCAATTGAAGAACCAAAAGAAATAGAAGAGGCATTGCCTAGCAATGTTTTAAATTAAAAAGGAAAAGAATAGAGAGGGACGAAAAATGAAAGAAATTGAAGAAAAGAAACCATCCAAAATACTTCCAATATTGATTTCCGTAGTAGGAGTTATTGCAATTGCAGCAGGGCTTTTTTTGGAAGTGCAAGATACGAATGATAAACTTGTAAATGGAGAAAATAATGGAAAAGTTTCAACTGTTAATTATCTAGTCAATGATTCTACTTATGCAGATATTGTTGTAGAAGCAAAAGAAGAAAAGACAGAAAAGGTAACTTTAAAAAATCCAGATAAAGAAAGTAATTATCAATTGTATTATACAAGTGATGATGATATGACAAGTGTTGCAGTAGGATATCTTGAAGCAACGAAAGATAGCCCAAGTGGAAAAATCGAAAAAAATGGAACAAAAGAAATTACTGTATACATTAAAAATGATGGTGAGAGTCAAGTTACAATCCATTTTGGAGCACGGGGTACAACGGGAAGTATCGATGAAATAAAATTCCAAGAAAAAGAATACAAAATTACGAACAGCATTCCACAAGGAGGGAAAACGGAAGTAGAAGGAGAAACAGAACTACTTAATGTTGTAAAACAAGGAGATTACGTAGCATACGTTGGAAATAATGGATGTAAAAATGGAAGCGACGATGTAAGTGGAAATATGGAAGCAGAAAGTAAAGATTCTTGCTTAGGATATAATGCTAATGAAGGTACAACAGCAGAGGGTACATACGGATATTGTAGTGACAGTTCGAGCACATTTACAGTTCATGGTTGGAGAGTTGCTTATATCAAAGAAGATCGAATTTATCTAATTTCAGCCGGTTCACCAGAATGTAATGTAAGAGAAGAATCTGTAGGAAATAAAGATTACATCAAAAAAGCCAATGAGCAAGCGAAAAAATATTGTAACAGTGATTACGTAGAGGATTGCTCTAATGAGGAAGATATCCATGCAATTGGAAATGAAGATTTCAAAGAAATTACTGCCGGACTTACAGAATCAGAGGGAGGATATCTCTATACACCAATAGAAGGAGCACAAGCTTGTGGAGATGTTTACAATCAAGAAGTTTGTGGATTTAAAAAAGATTTAATCAGCAATGGTGGACTTTATTGGTTTGCAGCATCTTACGATGATACAGATACCTCTGGAGTACAGTGGTATCCGTTCGATGAAGTCGTAAATAGTTATTTTGGAACAAGTGCTTATGGACTTCGTCCAGTAATTCGTTTAAAAGCAGGGCTTACAACAACTGGTGGAACAGGAACGATGGAAGATCCATACCAATTGTCCTAAAATCATGATTAATATATAGAAGACTAACTATTCAATAGTTAGTTTTTTTGGTATAAAATCGCTAACTTTGAAATTTAATGATGACATTTGTATTTTTTTTACGAATAATAATATGTAGGAGGTGAAAAAGATGATAAAATATCTTTTCTTAAAATATTTCAAATGAAAGGAGGAGAAAATATGAATCAAGTAGAAGAAAAAGAAAAGGATAAAAAGGAAAATGGAAATGGAAAAAGAGAGTTTTCCATGCAGAATGACTATTTATTTAAATCGATTGCTTTAGAAGAAGAACAAAAAGAATATATTGTAAAGATTGTTTATGAATTTTTAAAGATACCGAAAGAAATTCTTCGAAAAGCAGATATTGTATCGATGGAATTTGCTAAATCCAATGTCCATGAAAAAGGAAAACGGGGAGATATTATTTTGAGAATAGCAGATGAAAAGATTTATATTCTTTTGGAAATGAATCAATGGAAGTATGATGTCAAAAAAAATATGGATTATGCTTTTACAACTTATATTCAAAATACAACGATTGGAAAAAATAGATATCCAAAAGTATATACGATTAATATTGATGGAGTGAATCAGTATGATGTAAAAGAGCCAATTCTAACTTTTGAGATGGCGAATACTCAATATCTTTTACCAGAATGTCCTGACATAACTTGTAAAAATTATCATTTTATACTTGAAAATGTAACAAATAAGATTTATAATGTAAGTGAAACATTAAGAAGATTTGCGAGTGTGCTAAAAGCGAAGAGTATAAAAGAAGTAGAAAGATTATCGAAAGGAGATGAAGAATTTATGAAAATGTCTAAAAAAGTTAAAAATTTTATGAGTGATGAAGGATTCTTGCAATATTATGATCAAGCAGAGATTGAAAAAGGAGAGAAGATTTTCCTTTATAATGATGGGAAGAAAGAAGGAGAGAAGATTGGAGAAGAAAGAGGAATTATAAAAACAGCAATAGAACTTATAAAAAATGGAGTTTCTCTCGAAATTATTTCCAAATCAACTGGCCTATCTTTAAAAGAACTTCAAGATTTGATGTTATAAAGGAGTTCACGAAATTTTAAAAAAAGACTAGTATTTTCAAAAAAAGTATGTTAGAATATAGTTGACTTGAGTGGGGCGACCCACTCATTTCTGTTAAAAGTGGGAGGAGTTATGAAAGAAAAAATCGAAGAAAAACTGGGAAATCGACTCGATAAACTGCACGTTTTCATTGATTCTGTAGAAATATTAGAAGAGGATCAAGGAAAAGTTTTAACCATTGTTTTGGATAGCGATGAAGTGATTGATTTAAAGACCGTTGTTCAAGCAACGAGAATTTTAAATCCAATTGTCGATGAATTGGATTTGATTGATGATGCCTATACCTTAGATGTATATGCCAAAGAGAAGGGTGATAATTATGAATGGTAAAGAATTTTTGAAAGCAGTCGATACGGTTGAAAAAGAAAAGGGAATTGATCGAGAAATTATTTATGAAGCGATGGAAGCAGCTTTGATGGCAGCATATAAAAGAGATTCAAAATGCTCGAATTCCAAAGTAACGATCGATCGTAAAACAGGAGATATTAAAGTTTATTCTTATATTACGGTTGTTGAAGATTTGGATGACGATGATGATGAAAGATACATCAATGAAGATACAGAGATTTCTTTAAGCGATGCTAAAAAGATTGATAAAACTTTAGAAGTTGGGGATACGATTGATACCGAAGTTACACCAAAAGATTTTGGACGGGTTGCAACTTCTACAGCAAAACAAGTTTTAATTCAAAAAATCAGAGAAGCAGAAAGAAATAGTATTCAAGAAGAACTTGGAGATAAACAAGATGAACTTTTAATTGGTACGGTAGAGTTGGAAGACACGGATAACTACTATATTAATCTTGGAAGAAGCAATGGAATTTTACCAAAAAGAGAATGTATTCCTGGTGAAAAAATTGAGATGGCTTCTCAAATTAAAGTTTATGTTAGTAAAGTTGATGTCAACAGTAAAGGAATTTTGATTTTACTTTCTAGAACGCATTATGGATTTTTAAAGAGATTATTCGAATTAGAAATTCCTGAAATTAACGATGGAAGTGTTTTAGTTTATTCGGTTGCAAGAGATGCTGGATCTCGTAGTAAAGTTGCTGTTTATTCCGAAAACTCTCGAATTGATCCAATCGGTGCTTGTATTGGGGAAAAGGGTTCTCGGATTGCCAATATTTTAAAAGAACTTCATGGAGAAAAAGTGGATATTGTGAAATATGATAAAACCCCTGAAGTATTTATTGAAAATGCACTTTCTCCTGCGAAAAACTTAAAAGTATTAATTATGGATCCAAAGAAGATGCAAGCTATGGTTATTGCAGATAGCGAAAACTTTTCTCTTGCAATTGGAAAGAAAGGACAGAATGCCCGCCTTGCTCATCGGTTGACGCACTACAATATCGATATTAAACGAGAAGAAGAAGCAAAAGAGATGGGCATTTACTTTAGAGATAGCGATGAAAGTTAAAAAAATTCCAATGCGAAGTTGCGTTGTTACAAAAGAAAGATGTGAAAAGAAAGATTTAATTCGGGTGGTTCGGACTCCTCAACAAGAAGTTGTAGTAGATTCTACTTCCAAGATGAATGGAAGAGGGGCTTACTTAAAAAAAGACAAGGAAGTTATTGAAAAAGCAAGAAAAAGTAAAATTTTAGATCGTATACTAGAAGTAGAAGTAAAAGATGAAGTTTATGAGGAATTATTAAAGATGGTTTCATAAAATAAAAAGAAGAAGAGGTGATATAGAATGATGAGTGTTTTAGAATATGCAGAAGATGTTCAAAAAACAGTCGATGAAATATTTTCTCTATGTCAAGAGATGGGATTTTCGAAAGAAAATCAAGATGATTTATTAAGCGATGAAGAAATTACGATTTTAGATGGACGAATTCGCGAAGAAGAAGAGCAAGAAGAAAAAGAAAATGTAAGCGATGAAGATAATTTATATAATGATGATGAATTTTTTGAAAAAGTAGAAAATTTAGCAGAAGAAAATTATAAAGTAGAAAAAGGAAAAACGAAGATTAAAAATAAAAATAAGAATGACAAAGCAAAGTTTTTCCAAGATAAGAAAGAAATGTATAAACATAAAGAAAAGTTAATGACCAATGAAGTTGCAAAATCAGAGGATGTACTTTTCTATAAAGATGGAATGACGGTTGCAGAAGTAGCTGATGCTCTTGGAGTTAGTGGAACAGAAATTATTAAGAAATTGTTTGCTCTTGGAATGATGGCAAATGTCAATCAATCTTTAGCGATGGATGTTGTTGAACTGATAGCAGTGGACTATAATAAGACGGTAAAAAAAGAAGCTACTGCAGATATTACAGATTTTGAAAATTTAGAAATCATCGATAAAGAAGAAGATTTGGTGGAAAGAGCACCGGTTGTTACCATCATGGGACATGTTGATCATGGAAAAACTTCTCTTTTGGATGCAATTCGAGAAACAAATGTTGTAAGTGGTGAAGCAGGAGGAATTACCCAAGCTATTGGTGCTTATCAAATTGAAGCAAACGGGAAAAAGATTACTTTTATTGATACGCCAGGGCATGAAGCTTTTACCGCGATGCGAGCAAGAGGAGCTAGTGTTACCGATATTGTCATTATTATTGTTGCAGCAGATGATGGGGTAATGCCTCAAACCAAAGAAGCAATCGATCATGCAAAAGCAGCCAATGTTCCGATTATTGTTGCAATCAACAAAATGGATAAACCAGGAGCTGATCCTGAAAAAGTTATGCGGGAGTTAATGGAATATGGAATTGTTCCAGAAGAATGGGGAGGAGATACGATTGTTGTAAAAATCTCTGCTCATACGAAAGAAGGAATTCCAGAACTTTTAGATACCATTCAACTGGTTAGTGAAATGCAAGAATTAAAGGCCAATCCAGCTAGATACGCAAGTGGTACCGTCATCGAATCAAGACTCGATAAACATATGGGAACGATCGCAACGGTCCTTGTTCAAAATGGAACTCTTCGTTTAGGGGATCCAATTGTTGCAGGTTTAGCTGAAGGGAAGATTCGTACGTTAAAAAATGATTTGGGAAAAGATATTACCGTAGCACCTCCTTCTACTCCTGTTGAAATTACCGGGCTTAGTGAAGTTCCTCTAGCAGGTGATAAATTTATGGCTTTTGAAACAGAAAAGCAAGCAAAGCAGGTGGCGGACGCGAGAAGACTTCGGATGCGGGAAGAAGATACCAACAAATCTTCGATGAGTTTAGAAGAACTTTTTGGTTCTATTCAACAAGGTTTGAAAGAAATTAATGTCATTATTAAAGCCGATGTTAACGGAAGTGCTGAAGCAGTTAAAAGTTCTTTAGAAAAAATTCAAGTAGAAGATGTTCGCGTTCATGTCATTCGAAGCAGTGTTGGAGCGATTACTGAAAGTGATGTTGTTCTTGCCAAAGCAAGTAATGCTATTATTATAGGATTTAATGTACGGCCAGACAACAAAACCATCGAATCCGCCAAAGAAAAAGGAATTGAAATTCGACTCTACGATATTATTTATAAACTCGTTGAAGATATGGAACATGCCATGAAAGGAATGCTTGAACCTGTTTACGAAGAAAAAGTTCTTGGGCAAGCAGAAATCCGTCAAATCTTTAAGTTTTCTAAGATTGGAAATATTGCTGGATGTTATGTTACTGATGGAGTTATTAAAAATAATAGTTTTGCTCGAGTTATTCGAGATGGAATTGTTCTTTATAATGGAAAAATTAAATCCATTCAAAGAGAAAAAGATCAAGTAAAAGAAGTAAGCAAAGGATTTGAATGTGGAATTACTTTAGAAAATTACCAAGATATTAAGGAAAAAGATATTATTGAAGCTTACGAACTTTTGGAAATCGAAAGATGATTGCAGAAGTTAATGAACAGGTTAAAGAAGCGGTTTTAGAAATTGATAAATTACTTTCTATATTGGGATTAAAAATTGATTTTTGTGATTGCATTACAAGTGAACTGATTGCCTATATTCGAATTGATCGGATGCCTATTGGTTTTATTCGATTAGGGATGGAGAACCCAAAGTGGTTAAGTTATCACCATCGAGATTTTTTCCATTTAGAAAAAGAAGAGTTGTGTATACAAACTGTTGTAGAAGAGCCAGTAATGATTAATTCCATCAATCCAATTTCCAAAAATCAAGTCTTAAAATGTAGAAATGAAGAGGGAGAATGGTTGATTGAAATTCGAGATGGAGAGATTCTAAAAAAGCCTTTAGAAAAAATTAAAAAGTTAGGAGAAATGCGATGAATCCTATTAAAATTGAAAGATACAATGATCTTTTTGTAAAAGAAATTAGTTCGATTTTACAAACAGAAGTAAAAGATCAAAATATTCGTTATGTTACGATTACTGATGTATCAATTACCAACGATTTAAGTTTTGCCAAAGTTTATTACACCATTCGAAATAGAGAATATTTAGATGTAACCCAAAAATCTTTAGAACGGGCAAAATCTTTTATTCGAAAAAAATTAAGTGAAAGAGTTGAAATTAGACATACTCCAGAATTACAATTTCTCTATGATGAATCCATAGAGTATGGAGAAAAGATTGAGAAAATTTTAGATCAGATTCAAGAAGAAAGAGAAGATGCTTAAAAAGGCATCTTTTTTGTGCTATAATAGGAAAGTTATACTTCGAGGCAAAAATATGCTAGGTAGAATATTTCACGACAAAAAGGTACGATGAAAATC
>CANQHK010000050.1 GCA_947623645.1 uncultured Bacilli bacterium | reverse complement strand
AGAGGCAATTCGTGCTTGTTCCAACCAAATTCCTATGGATATGATTGAGATGGATATCAAGAGAAGTTGGGAAAAATTAGGAGAAATCATTGGAGAAACTTATAAAGAAGAACTAATTGATGAACTCTTTAGTAAATTTTGTTTAGGAAAATAAAATCAGTAAAGGAGAAAAGTAAAAATGCAGTATGATATTATCGTAGTAGGGGGAGGGCATGCTGGATGTGAAGCATCTCTTGCGAGTGCTCGACTTGGAAAGAAAACACTTTTAATAACAGGAAATATAAAAAATATTGCAGATATGCCTTGTAATCCTTCCATTGGAGGAACAGCTAAAGGAATCATTGTAAGAGAAATTCAATTGAAAATGTTAAATACCAAAAAAGGTCCAGCTGTACAAGCATTAAGAGCACAAGGGGATAAAATAACGTATCCAAAGGAAATGTTAAAAACCTTGAAAAGTACCAAAAATTTAGAAATTTTAGAAACCATTGTTGAAGATTTAATAGTAGAAAACAATAAAGTTGGTGGAGTTATTTTAGAAAATGGCGAAAAAATTTTATCGCAAGCAGTTATTTTAACAACTGGAACCTATCTAAGAGCAGTTGTTTTAAGAGGAGCTACAAAAACAGTTAGTGGACCACACGGAGAAAAACCGTCCAAATATTTGAGCACGAAATTAAAGAAATATGGATTTACGATTCAACGATTAAAAACAGGAACTCCTCCACGAATTGCCAAAGATTCAATTGATTTTTCCAAAACTTCCAAAGAAGAAGGAGATAAAGTACTAAGAGCATTTTCTTTTGACCATCTTCCAACCTATAAAATTGAAGATCAAGTTCCATGCCATCTTATCTATACCACCAAAGAAACTCATAAAATTATTCAAGATAATCTAGAAAAATCAAGTATGTATGGAGGATATGTAGAAGGAATTGGACCAAGATATTGTCCTTCCATTGAAGATAAAGTAGTACGATTTAAAGACAAAGAAAGACATCAACTTTTCTTAGAACCAGAATCAATTTATTATGATGATATCTATATTCAAGGTTTTTCCACCAGCATGCCAGAAGAAATTCAAGAAAAAATGGTTCATTCTTTACCAGGTTTAGAACATGCTAAAATTTTAAAATATGCGTATGCCATCGAGTATGATGCTATTGACCCATTGCAGTTAAAACAATCTCTCGAAACAAAAATCATTGAAAATCTATTTACAGCAGGTCAAATTAACGGAACGAGTGGATATGAAGAAGCAGCAGGGCAAGGTCTTATAGCAGGAATTAATGCGGTTCAAAAATTAAATGGAAAGGAACCTTTAATCTTAAAGAGAAATGAATCTTACATCGGAGTACTAATCGATGATTTAGTAACCAAAGGAACCAAAGAACCTTATAGAATGTTAACATCTCGTGCTGAATACCGTCTTTTATTAAGACATGACAATGCTGATTTAAGACTTCGGGAATATGGTCATCAAATTGGACTTATTTCGGATAGTAAATATAAAGCTTTTCAAAAAAAGAAGGAAAGTATCCAAAATTTAATTGAAAAATTAAAGACCACCAAAATAACCCCAACGAAAACTACTCAAGAAAAATTAGCCAAAATAGGAACCTCTTTATTAAATGATGGACTAACTTTATATGATTTTTTAAAACGTCCCGAAATAAAAATGCAAAATCTTGAAGAATTTATAGAATTAACAGAATCCAAAGAAGTTCAAGAACAAGTAGAAATTATGATAAAATATGAAGGATACATTAAAAAGGCTAATCAAGAAGCAGAAAAAATGATTCATCTAGAAAATATCAAAATTCCAGAAAATATAGATTATGATAAAGTTCAAAATTTAGCGCATGAGGCTCTTCAAAAATTAAAGGATATAAGACCCACTTCGATTGGACAAGCAAGTCGTATTAGTGGAGTAAATCCTGCTGATATATCCATTTTAATGGTTTATTTAAAAAAGGAAAAGTTACTATGAAAGAACAAGAATTTGTAGAAGAAGTAGAAAAATTAGGAATTCATTTAACACAAAATCAACTTCAAAAATTCGAAGAATTTTATCAAATTTTAATTCAAGAAAATGAAAAAATGAATTTAACGAGAATCACTCAAAAAGAAGAAGTATATTTAAAACATTTCTATGATAGCCTAACGTTAGTAAAAGTTTTAAATCCATCTCAAATAAAAACAGTTTGTGATGTAGGAAGTGGGGCAGGATTTCCGGGAATTGTCTTAAAAATTGCTTTTCCAGATTGGCAAATAACTTTACTTGATGCGAGAGAAAAACGAGTAAATTATTTAAAGAACACCATTCAACAATTAAATTTACAAGGAATTACCGCGATTCATACAAGAGCAGAAGACTATGCAAAAAAAGAACGGGAAAAGTTTGATATTGTAACAGCACGAGCCGTCGCCAATCTCAAAGTTTTAGAAGAATTATGTATTCCTATGGTAAAAATTCATGGTTATTTTATTGCAATGAAATCAAACGTAGAAGAAGAATTAAAAGAAAGCAAATCAATGTTAAAAGAATTAAAATCAAAAATTGTTGAAATAAAAGAATTCTATTTACCAATGGAAAACAGTAAAAGATCCTTAATAAAAATTGAAAAACAAGAAATAACTCCTATAAAATACCCACGTTCTATTGAAAAAATAAAAAAATAATACCAAGACCAAAATTGGTATTTTTTTGAATCCCTAAATTTTTGCAAAAAAAGTCTATTGAAAACAATAAAAAGTATGATATAATATATTAAGATAAAAGAATGAAAAGAGGGATGCGAAAATGCAAAACGAAATTGTAGAATTATATTTAGATGATATTATACCCAATCGTTTCCAACCTCGTGAAAAATTTGAAGAAGAAGCGTTAAAGGAATTATCAACATCCATTAAAGAACACGGAGTAATTCAACCAATTATCGTAAGAAAAATTGGAGAAAAATATGAAATTATAGCAGGAGAACGTCGCTATAAAGCAGCAGCACTAGCAGGTCTTACAAAAATTCCGGCAATTATTCGAAATTTAGATGATAAAGAAGCAAGTAAAGTAGCACTTCTTGAAAACTTACAAAGAAAAGATTTAACGGCAATCGAAGAAGCAAGGACTTATCAAAAAATTCTAGAATTAGATTCGATGACTCAAGAACAATTAGGAAAAACCATGGGAAAAAGCCAAGCAGCAATTGCCAATAAATTAAGACTATTAGCTCTAACCGATGAAGTTCAAGAAGCTTTATTAAATGACCAAATATCAGAACGCCATGCTAGAAGCCTATTAAATATAGAAAATGCCAATGATCAAGTAGAGATGCTCAATAAAATTATTCGAAACAGAATGACTGTAAGAGAATTAGATCAAGCAATCAAAGAATTAAAAAGGGGAGAGCAGGTAACGTTAGAAATTCCAACATCTTCTCCAAAAGAAGAAGAACCAACATTAATTTTAGAAACTCCTGAAAAAGAAAAAATAATGCCTACTCTAGAAGATTTATTAAAACCTCAAGAACCTCCGAAAGAAGAGCCAATTGAAACATTATCAACGGACGAAGATGAACCAAAAGAAACTCCAACATTTATGCCAAATTACACAGCAACACAGAATACACCAATAATTATTGAAGAACAAGAAAAAATAGGACCAATAGAACCAAATTTAAGTCCAAGTCCAACAAAAGATCAGGAATTTTTAAACCAGTTTAAATTAAAAGAAGCCATTGATTTAGTTAAAAACATTGTTCCAGAAATAAGACAAAAAGGAATCAATGCAGAAATTCAAGAGTTTGATTTAGATGGAAAATATCAAATTATTATTAACTTAGATAAAAAACAACAAGAAAAGTAGAAAATTCTACTTTTTTTTGACAAAAAACATTTCAAAACAACAAAAATTTTGATACAATAGAATACGTACTATTTAAGAGAAAAAAGGTGAGAAGATGGGAAAGATAATATCATTAGTTAATCAAAAAGGTGGAGTAGGAAAAACTACTACAAGCATCAATCTTTCTGCGTCTTTAGCATATCTTGGAAAAAGAGTATTATTGATTGATTTAGATCCTCAAGGAAACACAACAACTGGAGTTGGAATCAATAAAGGAGATATCGACAAAAGCGTATATGATGTAATAACCGGAAAATGTGTAGTAGAAGAGGCCATCATTAAAACAAAATATAGAAATCTTTATTTATTACCAGCAACCATCAATTTAGCAGGAGTAGATATAGAATTATTAGAAAAGAGTAGAAAAGAAGAAAACTTTTCAAAAGGAGCACAATTAAAAAACACCATTGGAAAATTAAAAGATACCTTTGATTTTATGATTATTGATTGTCCTCCATCTCTTGGATTAATAACAACCAATGCCTTAACAGCAAGTGATTCAGTAATTATTCCAGTACAATGTGAATTTTTTGCATTAGAAGGAATTATGCAACTTTTAAATACCATTATGTTAGCACAAAAGAATCTAAATCCAAATCTAGATATAGAAGGAGTTCTTCTAACGATGTTAGATTCCCGTACCAACTTAGGATTAGAAGTTGTTGAAGATATTCGTAAATATTTCAAAGAAAGAGTATATGACACCATCATACCAAGATTAATTCGTTTAACGGAAGCACCAAGTCATGGAAAACCAATTTTAGCCTATGATCCAAAAAGTAGAGGAGCAGAAGCCTATATTAATTTAGCAAAGGAAGTGATTGAAAGAAATGGACAACAATAATAAAAGAAGAGCCCTAGGAAGAGGGTTAGAAGAACTATTTAATAATGAACCAATCGATTACAACAAAGTGGAAGAAAAAATTCTTGAAACGACACCAAAAGAAGAAATATTAGAAATTAATTTAAATGAATTAAGAAGTAATCCATACCAACCAAGACAAATTTTTGATACCGAAAAATTAGAAGAATTAGCTGCTTCTATTAAACAATATGGAGTAGTTCAACCAATCATTATTAAAAAAAGTATCAAAGGGTATGAAATCGTAGCAGGAGAACGTCGTGTAAAAGCAGCTGAATTAGCTGGACTTTCAACCATTCCTGCCATTGTCAGAGATTTTAGCGATGCTGAAATGATGGAAATAGCTCTTTTGGAAAATCTTCAAAGAGAAAATTTAAATCCAATTGAAGAAGCAGAAGCTTATCAAAAAATTAAAGACTCTCTTCAAATTACGCAAGAAGAATTAGGAAGAAGATTTGGAAAGAGTAGAACTTATATTACCAATACAATTGGATTACTTTCTTTACCAGAAATGGTAAAAACCTTTTTAGCACAAGATAAAATTTCAATGGCTCACGCCAAAATATTAAGTAAGATTGAAGATACCGAAAAAGTATTAGACCTTGCAAATCGAATCATAACCGAACATATTAGTGTTCGAGAACTAGAAGACATCATTACTAAAGGAGAATTTCAAAAGAAAAATCCAATTCAAAAACTTCCAAGAACAAATGAATATAAATATGCTGAAGAATCTTTATTTGATAAATTTGGAACCAAGGTAAAAATTAAAAATAAAAAGATTCTAATTTCTTTTGAAAATGATAACGATTTAAATAGAATTCTAGAAATTATTGGTATCTCTAATAATTAAAGGAAAGGAGTTCTTCTATGGATAAAATCCTTATAAAAGAAATCTATTTACCAATAGTATATATTCTAATTGGATATATTATCTACTTATTAGCAAAACAAATTATCAAAGTTTCTTTGAGTAGAAAACAATTAAATTTAAATAAAAACAGTTATAATTTTAAAAAAATAGAAACGTATAAAAATATATTAATTAATTTTGTAAAATGTATCATCATAATATTTATTGTATTATCGATTTTACCAATCTTTGGAGTTGATGTATCAAGCCTTTTAGCAGGACTCGGAATTGTTTCTGCTGTGATTGCTTTAGCTTTTCAAGATACATTAAAAGATTTAATCGCAGGAATTAGTATTATATTAGAAAATCAGTTTGCCATAGGAGATACAATTTCCATCGGAGACTTTCGAGGAGAAGTCGTTCATATGGGCTTAAGATCAACGAGAATTCGCAGTTATACAGGGGAAGTAAAAATCATTTCCAATCGAAACATAACGGATATTATCAATTATAGTTGTAGTTATTCCTTAGCTGTAATTGATGTTAGTGTAAGTTATAATTCTAATCTTGAAAAGGTAGAAAAAGTTTTAAATGAACTTGCTCAAGAATTAAGTGAAAAGATTGAAAAAATAAAAGAACCAATTCAAGTATTGGGAGTACAATCATTAGATGATTCAGCAATCGTTTATCGATTAACGGTAAAAACGCAAGCATTAGAGCAATTTGCCATCGAAAGACAAATCAAAAAAGAAATTAAGCAACGTTTTGATCAAGAAAAAATAGAAATTCCTTTTCCACAGGTGGTGGTTCATAGTGGAAAATAAAGAATATGGATTAGGAACACTTGTAACGATGAAAAAAGGACATCCTTGTGGAAACAACGAATGGGAAATCATAAGAGTAGGGGCAGACATTAAAATCAGGTGTACGAAATGTTCTAGATGTGTAATGATGCCCAGAGTGGAATTTAATAAAAAAATAAAAAAGATATTGAAGTAGGGAGACAAGGATGAATAAAAAGAAATTAAAACTAAAAAAATTTTATTTCCATCCAATTACAACATTTATTATATTAATTCTTCTAACAGTATTACTGAGTGGTATTTTATCAGCATTTGAGGTGCAAGCAACCTATAGTAGAATGAATATGACAACCAACAAACTAGAATCCACCTTAGTGGCTGTAGAAAATCTATGTAATTACGATGGAATAAAGTATATTGTAAGTAATGCTGTTGTAAACTTTATGAGTTTTACGACTCTAAGTACTTTATTAGTTGCCTTAATTGGAGTAAGTGTTGCTAAATCAACTGGATTATTAGATGCAATCATTAAAAGAAGATTAGTAAAAATTGATAATCGTAAGATAACGTTTTTATTAATTTTGTTAGCAACAGTATCTAGTTTAATCAATGAAGTAGGATATGTTATTTTAATTCCTCTTGCTGCAATTATTTATATGGCAAACGGAAGAAACCCATTAACCGGAATCACGGCAGCATTTACAGGAGTTGCATTTGGTTATGGAGCAACAATCTTTGTAGGAAGTATGGAAGTAAACTTAAATGCAACAACAGAAGCAGCAGCACGCTTAATTGATAATGCTTATCATGTAAGTCTAACCTCCAATTTATTCATTATCATAGCAGCAACCGTTATCTTATCTATTGTTGGAACAATTTTAATTGAAAAGTTAATTTTACCACGAATTGGAAGATATAAAACAACACAAGAGTTAGATAAAACCCTAGAACTTCAAATGGAAAATGAAGATTTAGAAGAACAAGAAAAGTTAGAAATAGAAGTCAATGAAAAAAGAGGACTTAGAAATGCCCTAATTACAGCAATTGTAGTAGCATTTATTTTCATTTATTGCTTAATTCCAAATTTACCAATGTCCGGAATTCTTTTGGATATGAACGAAACAACTTACATGGGACAATTATTTGGAGCAAATTCTTATTTTCAAGATGGATTTAATTATATGATTTCTATATTTTTTATGGCAACAGGAATTGCTTATGGAATTGGAGCAAAAACAATTCATAATGATAAAGATATTATTTATGGAGCCAATGAACAAATGATGCATGTTGGGCATCTAATTGGTTTAATCTTCTTCGCTTCTCAGTTCATAGCAGTATTAAAACAAAGTAATATTGGAACCGTAATAACCGCATGGGGAGCAAATATTATAAGTAATGTAGAATTTACAGGACTTCCACTCATCATATTAGTATTATTTATTATTGCTTTTTCAAATTTATTTGTTACAACTCCTCTTGCAAAATGGACAATACTAGCACCCGTTGTAGTACCAAAACTAATGCAAGCCAATATTTCTCCACAATTTGCTCAAATGCTCCTTCGGGCAGGAGATTCCATGACAAAAGGAATTACTCCAGTTTTAGCTTATTTTGTAATCTATATTGGTTATTTAAATATCTATAATCCAAATAAGAAAAAACCAATTACAATTGGAAATTCTTTACGACTCATCATGCCATATGCTTTACTAATCAGTTTAACTTGGCTTGCAATCATTATTTTATGGTACATGATAGGACTTCCAATAGGTCCAAACGTATATCCAAGTATTAATTAATAATAAGATTATTTTATTGTTAATCATTAGTTAAAATTTCACCGATTTATAATGTAGATAACAAACAAAGGTGAACTTTGTTTGTGGGAGTATT
>CANQHK010000049.1 GCA_947623645.1 uncultured Bacilli bacterium | reverse complement strand
AGAGTATAATCGATTTTTTTGAAAATTGCAAGATGTTCTCCTTTTTAATGTGTAAAGTAAAAATAGATCTGTTAAAATTTTTGTTCTACTAGAAAAGGGTGACAACTTTCATGAAGTTATCACCCCTCAATTTCTCAAATTAAAACCCTTACAAATAAGGGTAAATTCACATCTGGTGACCAGTACGGGATTCGGACCCGTGAATGCTGCCGTGAAAGGGCAGTGTGTTAAGCCGCTTCACCAACTGGCCAAAAAAAATGGCGCCTCAACTAGGACTTGAACCTAGGACCCCCTGATTAACAGTCAGGTGCTCTAACCAACTGAGCTATTGAGGCATTCAATGGTGGGCCTGGGGGGACTTGAACCTCCGACCTCACGCTTATCAGGCGTGCGCTCTAACCACCTGAGCTACAAGCCCATTGAAAACCAATGACAAGACTAATTATATTGAAATATTTTAAAAAAGTCAACACTTTTTCTCATGTTTTTTTGTTTTTTATCTTGTTCTTGGTATTTTTTTAGGAAAAAATCCTTATTTAACCTGTAATTTTATCCAAAACAGCCTCAATTTGAGATTTTATAGATTGTAAAGTTTCATTTACTTCTTTTTGTTTTTCAATAAAAGTTTTATAAAGAGGATTTTTCTCCAATTCTTCTATTTTTTCTTGGTATTGTTTTTCTATTTCCGATATAGGTAGTCCTTGATACTCTAGTTTTACCATCTTTTTTTGAAGAGTTTTTACTTCTTGAATCTTTTTGTTGATTTCATCATGCTCTGCTACTTGCTTTTCGAGTTCAAGATATTCTTGATATTCTTGACTATTTTGAATACTTTCTATAAGATTATCGAACGCATCTTTTAATTCTTTTGGCAAACGACCTCACCATCCAAACTCCAAGTTTTAGCATCTACTACTTTAACATCGATAATTTTTCCAATAAGAGACTCGTCTCCATCGAAATTAATCATCTTGTTTCCTTCTGTATATCCATATAAAGAAGTCTTCTTCGTCGAATTTTTCCCATCCACCAAAACTTTTAAAGTCTTTCCTACCAATTTTTGATTGCTCTTTAAAAATCCTGCATTTAATTTTTCATTTAATCGGTAAAGTCTTTCATTTTTCTCTTCTTCCGTCGTATTATCCTCTAATTTACAAGCAGGAGTCCCCTCTCGTTTCGAAAACACAAAACTAAAAGCATTATCAAACTGACAGGTTTCTACCAAATCTAAAGTTTCTTGGAAATCTTCTTCTGTTTCCCCAGGAAACCCTACAATAATATCGGTAGAAATCGAAACATTCGGAATTCTTTCTCGCATTTTGGAAAATAAAGTAAGGTATTCATCTTTTGTATAACGTCTTCCCATCCTTTTTAAAATACGCGTACTACCAGATTGAACAGGAAGATGAATTGCTGGCATAATGTTTTTATATTTAGCAATAACGTCAATCATTTGATCGGTAAAATCCCATGGATGACTCGTCATAAAACGAACTCTTGGAATCCCTGTTTGTGCAACATCTTCTAGAAGATTTTCCATTCGATAATTTCCTTCTAAATCTTTTCCATAAGCATTCACATTCTGTCCTAAAAGGGTAACCTCTTGATATCCATCATGAACAAGTTCTTCTACTTCTCTTAAAATATCTTCTTTCTTTCTACTTCTTTGACTACCTCTTGTATAAGGAACAATGCAGTATGTGCAAAATTTATCACAACCGTAAATAATATTAACATACGCTTTATGTTTACTAGCTCTTTTAACAGGAATATCCTCCATCATTTTTTCTTCTTTAGCAAGGACTTCAATTTCTTGTTTCTTACTTTCGATAGCACTCGCAAGAACATTTGGTAAATCATATAAATTATGTGTTCCAAAAACAAAGTTTACAAAAGGATACTTTTTCTTTAAGGCTTGAATAACTCCCTCTTCTTGAGCCATACATCCACAAAAACCTACTAAAATATTCGGATTTTCTTCTTTTAAATGTTGAATTCTCCCAAGCATTCCAAATGCTTTATTATGAGCATTTTCACGGATGGAACAAGTATTTAATAAAATAAGATCACTATGTAAATAATCACTTGCTTCTTCAAACCCTAATTTTTCGAGGATTGCTTGAATATTTTCCGAATCGTGCTCGTTCATTTGACATCCATAAGTTTTAACAAAATATTTTTTTCCTTTTCCAAGATTTTTTAAAGAATCATCAAAAACAAACTTCTGAATATCAAAAACAACTCGCTCTCTTTTCTTCGCTTCTTGATAATTTGGTACATGCACTTCTAATCTCCCCATTTCTTTATCTTTTGCTATTATACAACAAATCCTAAAAAAAAGAAACCTATATTTTTAATTCACAATTCTTTCTAAAATAATCTTATTTTTTTGGAAATCTCTATATTTTTTCAATTTACTTTCATTCTTTCTTCTAGTATAATTAAAAATAGGAGGAATCTTTATGGATTATGAAGTTGTATTTGAATCAGAAAATATAAGCTATGTAAAATTAAATAAAAAATTAGTCAATGATTATTTGACGATGGTCAATGACCCCAATGTTGCAAATAAAATTAGTCACGAAACTCGTGTTTATACACAGGAAGAAGAATTAAGTTGGGTGGATGCAAAATTACAAAAGGGTGCTCTCTGCTTTTCCATGATTGAAAAACAAACTGGAGATTTTATTGGAAACATCGAAATCATGCACATTCACGATCATATTGGAGAACTAGGAATATCCATTACACCAAAGAAACAAGATCAACACTATGGAACAGAAGCAATCCAAACTTTATTAAAATATGCTTATGAAACATTAAATCTAGAAGGAATGGAATTAAATGTTTATTCTACCAATCCAAAAGCAATTCACTGTTATGAGAAAGTTGGATTTATACAAGATGGTGTAGGAAAAACAGAAGAAGATATTCATATGAAAATATCCAGATAGCCTTTTATTCATAAAGATGCACAACCAGTTCTGTGCTTTTTTTGTTTTTTCTTCCCCTACTTGCAAAAATTTCCTATTTGTAGTATAATCATCTTCGGTTGATTCTTATAGAAAAGAAAGGAGTTTAAAAATGAACGATAAACCAAATAAAACAAAAATACTTGTTTTAGGAGGTTTAGGGGAAGTTGGTAAAAACATGTATGCCATTGAATGTGGCGATGAAATTATTGCAATCGATGCCGGGATTAATTTTCCAGAAGGAGAATCTTTAGGAATCGATTATGTTCTTCCAGATTTTACTTATTTAAAAGAAAATGAAGAAAAAATAAAAGCTTTAATTATTACACACGGACACGAAGATCATATTGGAGGAATTCCTTTTCTTCTTCAAAGTGTTTCAATTCCAAAAATCTATGCACCCAATCAAGCCAAAGAATTGATTGCCTTAAAACTAGAAGACCGAAATATTCGCTATGATGGGCTTGTTGCATATACGGATCAAGATATTTTGAAATTTAAAAACATGCAAGTAGAATTTTTTCGAACAACACACTCCATTCCAGATTCTCATGGAATTGCGATTACAACAAAAGATGGTACAATTGTAACAACGGGAGACTTTAAATTTGATTTTACTCCAATTGGACCAATGGCTGATTTACATAAAATGGCTCGAATTGGAGAAAGAGGGGTTGATTTGCTCATTAGTGATTCAACCAATGTTTTAAATGAAGGAATTTCCAAAAGTGAATCTAAAGTAGATGGTGCTTTATCCGATTTTTTTGATCAATATCAAACCGAAAGAATTATTATTGCAACCTTTGCCTCAAATATTTACCGTTTAAAACATATTTTTGAAACTTGTTATAAACACAATCGGAAAATTTGTATTTTTGGAAGAAGTATGGAAAACAATGTCAATATTTCTATAAAAGGTGGATATATCAATCATAAAGAATTGTTAATATCTGCTGAAGAAGCCAACAACCTTAAACCAGGGGAAGTTACAATTCTTTGTACGGGAAGTCAAGGAGAACCTTTGGCAGCTCTTTCTAGAATTGCAAACGGTACCCATAAACAAATTCAGTTAAGACCAGATGATGTGGTTATTTTCTCATCCAGTGCAATACCTGGAAATCAATTAAGTATTTCAAGAACAATCAATAAATTATATTTAAAAGGAGTAAAAGTTTTCACGAATACTTCTTTAAGTGATATTCATACCTCAGGGCACGCCAACCAAGAAGAATTAAAATTGATGATTCGACTTTTAAAGCCAAAATATTTAATGCCTTTTCATGGGGACTACAGAATGTTGAAACGCCATGCTGATCTTGGAGTAGAATGCGGAATTCCAAAAGAAAACACCTTCGTTTTAAGAAACGGAGATGTGCTTCTCTTAGAAAATCATGTGATTACAAAAAGTCAAGAATGTGTCTCTGGGGAAGATGTTTACGTCGATGGAGACAGAATTGGAGAAATTTGTAGTGCTGTTATTCGAGATCGAAAAATCATGGCAAATGATGGAATCTTAGTTGTTCTTGCAAATATCAACAATAAAACAAAAGAAATTATTGGAAAGTTAAATATTACAACCCGTGGTTTTATTCTCGTGAATGAAAATGAAGAACTCATTAAAGAAATTGAAGGAGTTGCTTTAAAAATTATTCAAAAACATTTAAACAATAAAGAATCTTCCAATACAATAAAACCAAAAATTATTGCTGATTTAATTCCATTTATTGAACAAAAAACTGGAAGAAGACCCATTATCTTACCAATTTTAACAGAAATTGATGCTACTCTTTTATAGCATCTTTTCTTTTTCTTAAAAGATCTCTTTTGTACGATACCAACTTCTCTTCAATTTGAATTTCTCTGGTATCACTTTCTAACTTTCGAAGAACTTCAATAACCTCTAAATAATTCATTTCTATCCTCTCCTTAGTAGTAGTTTACAACCTTTTTTTAAATTTTGCATGGAATTCGACAAAACTTGTGAAAATATTCTTTTCTTTTTCGGAAAAAATATAGAAAATTTACAAGTTTTTTGCTATAATAAGAGAAAGGGTGAAGAGCATGAAATATCCAGCTGGAACAAGAATCAGGAAAACGGTTGAAAAAGATAAAAAGAATATTATTTATGCTAACCGTGGAATGGATTTAGAAAGCGACATCAATCAAAGTAATGCATATTACCGAGAAATTGATAAAGCCCTCATATATAAAAAACCGACTCCGATTAAAATTCAAGAAGTCGATTATACGGAAAAAGGAAAAGTCATTAAAAAAGCTTACTTTGATAGTCCATCAACTACAGATTATAACGGAATTTATAAAGGAAGGTACATTGACTTTGAAGCAAAAGAAACCATTTCCTCTACTTCTTTTCCAATAAAAAATATTCATAAACATCAAATTCAGCATATGTTTAAAGTAGAAGAACATGGTGGCATCTGTTTTTTAATTGTTCGGTTTGTAAAAGAAAAAAAGAATTATCTTCTTCTAGCAAAAGATTTAAAAAAGTTTTTGGAAGAAAACACAAGAAGTTCAATTCCTCTTTCCTATTTTGAAGAATATGGAAAATTGATAGAAGATGGATATATGCCACGACTCGATTATTTGAAAGTTGTCGATAAAATTTATGGAGGTGTCTTAGATGGCAAGAAAAACACAAAGTGAAAGCAAAAGGGGGAAACAAGGTTTTTTTAAAACTTTAATCGGAAATGATAAAAGAATTTGGTACTTGATGATTTTTGCACTTGTTTTTGCATTCGTCATTGGTTATTTAATGCAAGGTGTAATTTTGGGTGCAATTTCTACTTTCTGTCTTCTCTTCTTTCTATTTATTGCAAGATTTTTGGATAGTACAACTTCGAAAAAGAAAAGAAGAAAAATCATCAATGCCCTATTTATCATCTGTCTTGTTCTAATGATTACAGGAACGGTTGGAGTGGTTGGATTCTTAACGTACGTTGTTTTGGATGCACCAGCATTCGATGTAAACGAATTAATTCATAAAGAATCATCCATTCTCTATGATAGTGAAGGGCAAGAAATTACGCGTCTTGGAGTAGACTTAAGGGAAAATATTGAATATGATGATTTACCAGAAGTTTTGGTAGATGCCTTAGTTGCAACAGAAGATTCTAGATTCTTTCAACATAATGGGTTCGATGCTCCTCGTTTTATCCTCGCTAGTTTAAAACAAGCTGCTGGAGATTCTAAAGCAGGTGGTGCTTCTACCCTATCCATGCAGGTTATAAAAAATAGTTTAACTTCGAGAACTTCCAAAGGGTTTAAAGGAGTTGTTCGGAAATTTACAGATATTTATTTAGCTGTATTTAAACTTGAAAAGAATTTTACAAAAGAAGAAATTATCGAATTTTATATTAATAATCACTGCCTTGGAAATCACGCTTGTGGAGTTGAACAAGCAAGTGAAACCTACTTCGGAAAAAGTGCTAGACAACTAAACTTAGTAGAATCTGCGATGTTGGTTGGAATGTTCCAAGCACCAGAAGGATTAAATCCTTATACGAATCCGAGCGGAACGGACACGAGAAAAAATGAAGTATTAAACTTAATGAAACGACATGGCTATATTACCAAAGAAGAAGCAGATGCTGCCAAAAAGATTTCGGTTGCTACTTTAATTCAAGAGAAAAGTCAAAGTTCTCAAGATTATCAAGCTTATATCGATACCGTTTTAGATGAATTAAGAGATGAATATGGTATCTATCCTACAAAGACTCCAGTTTTAGTTTATACCAACATGATTCGTTCAAAGCAAAAACCAATTGATGATATTTTTAATGGAGTTAGTAAAAACTTTACATGGATTGATGATAAAGTACAAGGTGGAGCTGCAATTGTTGAAGTGAAAACAGGAAAACTTGTAGCTGTTGGAGCTGGTCGAAATCGTGGGAATCGAGGATTTAACTTTGCTACGCAAGCAAATAAACAGATCGGATCAGCAGCAAAACCTATTTTCGATTATGGTCCTGGTATGGAATACTTAGATTGGAGCACTTATACACAGTTTTTCGATGAACCATATACGTATTCTAACGGTGTTGAAATCAATAACTCTGATCGAAACTATTTAGGACAAATCAGTTTAAGAACAGCTCTTGCTAAATCTAGAAACATTCCTGCTCTAAAGGCTTTTCAACAAGTTAGTAAAAGCGTTGGAAATGATAAAATTATTGAGTTTGCTCAAAATTTAGGAATTTATCCAGAAATTGAAAACGGAAAAATTCATGAAGCTCATGCTGTTGGAGCTTTCACTACTAAGAAAGGTACGACTCCTCTTCAAATGGCAAGTGCTTATGCTGCTTTTGCCAATGGTGGATATTACATTAAACCATACACAGTAAACAAAATTGTATATCGTGATAACGGAGATGTAACAACGCATGAGGGAGAAAAGAAACAAGTCATGAGTGATTCTACAGCTTATATGATGACAAGTGTTTTAAGAACTGCTGTTACAAATGGTCTTTCAAGTGGTGCTAGTGTTCCTGGCGTAAACGTTGCAGCAAAAACAGGAACTTCAAGTTTTGATGATACTACTAAGGAAAAATTCCATCTTCCAGGAAATACAGTCAATGATGCATGGATTGTTGGATATGATCCAGAATATTCCATTGGTATGTGGTATGGGTATGATAAAATTCAAGATGGACACCATTCGAACACAACCGCTGTTTTACAAAGACAAAAATTATTTAAGGCTTTAGGAAATGCTGTTTTCAATAAAAATAATCAACAGTTTGAAGTACCAAACAGTGTTGTTCAAGTAGCTATTGAAGCTGGAACCAATCCTCCACTTCTTGCAAGTAGCAATACACCGGCTGATCAAATTACTTATGAATATTTCAAAAAAGGAACGGAACCTACCGATACATCTACTGCTTACGAAAAATTAGAGGGTGTTCATAACTTAAAAGTTAGTTACGATGAAAAGGAAGAAAAAATTACGATTAGCTGGTCAAAATTAAATGCACCAGAAGCAAATGAATCTTATGGAGATTTCGGTTATAATGTTTACTATGAAAATGTATTCTTAGGATTTACTACAGAAAATACCTTTACGCTCAATGCAAATTCGAATATTAACGGAACATATAAAGTCGTTACAACATTTAAAAATTATTCAGCAAATCAAAGTGCACCTGCTACTTATTCGTTCAGCTATACTCCATCTTCTAGTACAACCCAAGAAGGAAATTCAACTGGTGGTAATGGTACTACTTCCGGAAACAATAGTGGTACATCCGGATCTACTTCTTCGAATGCATTTGCATTAAAGTTAAACGGAAGTGCCACAGTAAAAGGACCGCCTGTAAAAGGCGGGAACGAAAGAGGGAAGCCGCAGCGGTCGGCTTCC
>CANQHK010000048.1 GCA_947623645.1 uncultured Bacilli bacterium | reverse complement strand
TCGAAAGCATCTTTATTCTTCTTTTTCAATAAATTTTACGACAACATCTAAAACTTCTTGAAAACGATCAAGATATACAAAGTGTCCAGCACAATCAAAAATATAAATTCTGGAATTTTTAATTTTTTTATTCATATGGATTCCGTCTTCTACAGGGGTTACATGGTCATCTTTTCCCCAGACGAGGAGAGTATCTGCTTTTATATTTTCTAAATAAGGGCTTAAATCTTCACCGACAATATTTTGAAAAGTTTTTTTCATCTTATCGGGAAGCGTTCGATAATCTGCTGAAGAAAAGTGCTCGAAGAGATAGGTCAAAGCCTTCTTTTTCAATTTCTTAGGAAGAATTTTCGTACATTTCTTTAAGAACTTATACAGGGTTGTTCGAAGTCTTGACTTGATCGTTCTCTTTGGTCTTATTCCAGCAGAGTTCATTAAAATAATTCTTTTATATGGATATTGATAGTAACCCGTTAGAGTAATTAAAATTCTTCCTCCGAAAGAATGCCCTAAAAGAACAGGATGATCCAAATTCAAAAACTCTAACCATTCATGAATCATGGAAGTATAATCGTAAATCGTCATATCATAGGGTGGAAATTCTGTATTGGAAAAACCTGGATAATCAACAATATAAATTGTATAATAATCTTCTAAAATTTGAATCCATCGGCAAAAACTATCCCTTGTATCTCCCCAACCGGGAAGAATCACTAAGTTTTCTTTTCTATTTCCGTGTTTTTCATAATACATTTCAATCCCTTTATAGGAAAAATACATATTCTTCACCTATAATACTGTATGTGAATTTGACAAATCGGCGATAAAATTTTGTAAAATTTATAAAAAGTGTTCTATTTTCGAAAAAAGTATGATATACTTTAAATATCTAGAAGATACGATATGTGTCGCATTATAAAACCCACTAAGTTTTAGATACGGGAGCTCGGATCTAGATGCATGTGTTGAATGCTTTGATTTATCAAAGAATCCTGATTGCGTCGTATGAGCACCCACCTGCCGGGAGCAGGTTTTACTAAGCGAGACAACGTTCTTTCTGGATTTTTCTTTTTATATAGGAAATTTACAAAAAGTTAATTTTAGTGTTGCATAGTTATTTCTTTTATGATACAATGAATTTGGATATGTTTGAAGATTCAGATGCTTTCCCTTCTTTTCAGGGGGTTCCTTGCAAAGGAGGTGGTAAGTATGAATAAAAAAGAATATTCTTTTTATTCAATAATACTGCTTTTATTTTTAATAATATTTATTTTATTATTGAAATAAAAAAAGCATCTGATTTCAACTACTGTTGATTTCAGGTGCAATCCCTATCGGAAAGCGTCTGAATACTCTACATTCAAACGTATCCTTTTTTATTTTGTCAGATTTCTCTTGACATATTCATCATAGCACATAAATGATACTTTTGCAAGTATTTTTAAAATTTAAAAAAAGTTAATTTTTTAATATTGTATATTTGTTTTTTTGCTGCAACGATATTATTCATCCATTTAAAATGATAATCCATTTCATCTTCAGCTATCATACAATTTTAGAATTTCTTTATCTTTAGTTCCCAAGGACAATTTGCAACAGCTTGTTGCAAATTGTCATCATCTTTATATTCTTTATAAAAAAACTTTTACCATATTTACTATTTTCTGAAATATGTTTTCAAAGTCTAAAATAAAAAATAATTAAATTTTTGTTAACTTCTATTATTATTTTAGTTTGACTTATTTTTATTATTGAAATAAAAAAGCACCTGATTTCAACTACTGTTGATTTCGGGTGCTCCCTAAAAAAACAGGGAAAGCGTCTGAATACTCCATTCAAACGTATCCTTTTTTATTTTGTCAGATTTCTCTTAACATATTTATAATAGCACATAAATGATACTTTGACAAGTATTTTTTAAAATTTACAAAAAGTTAATTTTAATATTGCACATTTATTTCTTTTATGCTACAATTGATTTGGATATGTTTGAAGATTCAGGTGCTTTCCCTTTCTTAATCAGAGGGTTTTGGTTAAGGAAGGTGGTGATGTTATGACAAAAAGAGAATGCTCTTTATATATCATAATATTACTATTATTCTTCATTGTAATAACATTATTATACAAATAATAAAAGCACCTGATTTCAACTTTTGTTGATTTCGGGTGCGATTCCCAAAAGCGGAAAGCGTCTGAATAACGCCATTCAAACGTATCCTTTTTTATTTTGTCAGATTTCTCTTGACATATTCATGATAACACATAAATGATACTTTTGCAAGTGCTTTTTATTTTTTTATGATACACAATTGCTTTTTTAGATTGCATTCTTATTCATTTTATAGGATAATAAACTTAAGGCAAAAAAAAGAAATATTTTGAAATCCCTCGCATAAAATAGAAGAGGGTTTATTGGAAAGGAAAAAAGTTATGCAGTTCGAACGTTTTATTCATTTAATTGGGCAAGCTAATTTTGAAAAAATACAGAATTTAAAAGTAATGATTGTTGGAGTAGGGGGAGTTGGTGGATATGTTGTAGAATCTCTTGCTAGATGTGGTGTTGGAACATTGATTCTAATGGATTATGATACTGTAGAAGAATCCAATATTAATCGTCAAATTATCGCTTTAAATTCGACCATTGGAAAAAGCAAAGTAGAATGTTTTCAAGAAAGGATTCACGATATCTCTACTTCTTGTAAAGTAATTTCTATTCCATCCAAACTCGATGAAAATACTCTTTTCCTCATCGATCAATATAAACCGGATGTACTAGTAGATGCTTGTGATGATACGGTTGCTAAAAAATTAATGATCGATTATGCCACATCGAACGACATTTTCTTTATTTCTTCCATGGGAACCGGACGAAGACTGGATGCGACGAAGCTTGTAATCACGACTTTAGATAAAACCAATAATGATCCTCTTGCTAAAATTTTAAGAAAATATGCAAGGGACAACCGTATCACCAAAAAAATTCCTGTTTTAGCAAGTACAGAACCACCTCTTCCAATAAACTCTACGACGATTCCGTCTGTAAGTTTTGTCCCCGCCGTTGCAGGAATGTTAATCGCCCAACACATTCTTGTTCAATTTTGTAAAATTTCGTAAAAAAAGCACGAAAATACTTGCGAATGATAAGAAAAATATAGTAATATAAAGATACACATAGAAAAGGAGGAAAATTATGAAAAAATTAATGCAACTATTGTTGACTTTTGTTCTGTTATTTAACTACTTTACTCCTGCAATGGCCGTTTTTGCAGAAGACTTACCAATTTCTACTCCAACAGAACAAGAGTCAAAAACAGAAGAAAAAATGGAAGCGAAAGGGAATCTAGAACTCGATATTAAGTTCGTTTTACCAATTCAAGATACTACTGAACCAAATATCGGATTCCGATTAAAAGATGCGAAAGGAAACAGCACCGATGTATCTTTTAACCAAATTGATATGTCCCTTCAAAAATCTTATTCATTAAAAGATCAAACAGTCGATATTTTAATCCGTAAACTAAATGAAACAGCAAATCCAATCGATCGTAAAGCAACATCAAAAGTAATGTATTATGCTGTAACAATTTATGGACTTTTAAAAGGAAACTACAGTGTTGAACTATACGGAGATGGTTATAAAACCTATACTGTAGAAAACATTTCTTTGGATGCTTATTCAAAAAGAGTTTCTCTTACCAATTTAAACGGAATGTTTGAAGTAGGAGATATTAATCAAGATGAAAAAGTTAACCAAAGCGATATTGATTTAATGATTTCTAGTATTTTAGCTGGAAGTACAGAAAAGAAATATGATTTAAATCGAGATGGAAAAGTGGATATTGCAGATTTGAATTATATCACTGCTAATATTCATACAGAGAGTGAAAAAGCAAAGATCGAAAATACTTCTTTGATCGTTGATGCGAGTATGATTACAATGACTGGAGCAGAAGGAAGTCTTTCCGATGCTTTCCAAGAAAACGGAGAAATTTCTGTAAAACCGAAGAATGAAGGAGAAATTTCCAAAGAAAATCCAGCCGAACTTGACTTTGAAATGAAAGTTCCAATGATTATGGAAGAAGTTCGTTTGGAAACAGGACTTGATAGTATTCCAGAAGAAATGGATATTATCGTTGTTGATGAAAATGGTCTTACTTATAATTATCATAAATCTACTGCAGAAAGTAGCGTTCATCCTTTTACAGATAAAGGGGACGAGAAGACCATTAAAATTGATTTGAATGGACAAATTGCTGTTAAAAAGATTACCATTCAAATTACCAAGACTTCTACCAAAGAATTAGCAAAGATTTCTAAAGTAGAATTCTTAAACAATGTTTATGAAGAAATTCCAAAACCAGAAATGGAGATTCCAACAGGATTAAAAGTTGAGGTTGGAAGCGAACTCATGACGATTACCTATGATCAAATGCCAAATATTACAGGGTATGAGATTTTAGTAGAATACACCGATAGTAAAGGTTCTTCTCACAGCACTGTTTATCAAACAACTTATACGACGATGACGATTGAAGATTTGGATAACTATACAGATTATCATGTATCTATCCAATCCGTTAACCAAGAATGGAAGAGTGGTTTCTCAAAACCTGTTGTTGCAACTCCAAAACCATCCAGTGTTCCACCTGCACCAGATATGGTTGTAGCAGAAGCAGTATATGCTGGATTTAACGTTCGTTGGAAAGATATGAAAGATACGGTAACGTATAATCTTTATTACCGAGAAGTAGGAACTGAAGAATATCAAGTGGTTCGAGAAATCGACGCAACAAGTTATAAAATTCGGGATTTAAAAACGAAGACCGAATATGAACTTTATGTAACTGGAAACAATGAATTTGGAGAAGGACCTGCTTCAAAATCAAGCAAGGTAGAAACTCTCGTCAACGTTCCACCAATTACTCCAACCTATAAATTGATTAATACTTCTTTAGGAGAAGGAGTAACGACAGCACACATTAAAGATGTTGAATATAGCGATGGAATAATGGTCGGAGCTTCCAAATTCGCTATGGTCGATGATAACCATTTAAGTTATTGGCAAAAAGAGGACTGGGAAGGTGGAGTTGTTTATCGTAAAACAGGAACTCCAAAAATTACCCTTGATGGTCTTTACAATATTAATGCCTTTGCTATTACTGTACCAGATGATTATCCATACAATTTAATTGCAGCAAAGATTTATTACTGGAAAAATGGAGAAGAATTTAATAAAGATGCAACCCTTCGTACAAAACTTGATGAAAATGGAAAGAAATATTATTACATCACAGTAGAAGGAATGATTACAGCCGATCAAGTTCAGGTTGCAGTGCGGACACTAAATGAAAAATTACTTCAAATTTCAGAAATAAAAATTTATGAATATGATTCTTTAGAAGATGATGTAGCAGCTCTTTTCAAAGATGATTTAAGAATTGAATTACAAGAGGGAGTTACTCTCGAAAAGATTCAAGAATTAAGAAAACGTGCCAATACCGTTGATTTAATCAGTGAAGAATATCATCCAAATAAAGATATTATTCTAAACGATTTAGACTATGCTGAAAAATTATTAAATGATAAAGCAGTACAAGATGTAATTACAGTTGATCAAACGATTTCTAATAGTAGAAATGGACACTTAGGTTTTGCAATGTCTATTAACGATTATCAACCATTAGGAATTGTTGCAAGACCAGGAGAAAAAATTACTATCTATGCAGGAGCTGAGGGAAGAAATATTGATACCGAAGTCATATTTACACAATTCTATGCCGAAGCAAACGTTTGGAAAATTACATCTGTAACTCTACAAAAAGGACAAAACATTATCGAAGTACCAAAAATTGGTTCCATGGCAACAGAACGTGGTGGTAGTGTTTACCTTCGTTATAAGAGCAGTAGTGTAGGAAATCCAGTAAGAGTAAGAGTCAGTGGAGGGCATAAAATACCAATGCTCGATCTTAGTCTTCTTGAAACCGAAACTGAAAAACGCGCTGCTATAAAAACTTACGTAGAAGAACTAGATAGCTATGTTGCTTCTTTACCAGATGTTTACAAAAATGAAGGTTTAACGTACGAACCAACAACAAGCGTCTTAAACTCTACAGAAATTGTTACCGAAAAAGGTTTATTATCTTTTGCTGCAAGTGCTGTAAACGATGCCATTAAAGCAAAACTTACAACAACTGATGAGAAAGTAAACCGAGTTTATGAATCTTTATATGCTTTTGATGAAATGGTAGAAATGTTCTATCGTCAAAAAGGACTTGTTTCAAGAGTTGGTTTAACAGACGATGAGCTAAAAGCAGAAGCCAAAAACTTAGAACCTGCTGCTCGCGTAAATATTCGTTACATGAGAATGTTTACAGGAGCTTTCATGTATGCCGGTGGACTTCATATTGGAATTGAATATGGATCCATTGGAGGATTATTACAAGGAACAAGAAATAGTGATGAAGGAACTGGATACTTCGGATGGGGTATCAGCCATGAAATTGGACACCAAATCAATCAAAGCAAACTTGTTTATGCCGAAGTTACCAACAATGTTTATGCACTTCTTGCTCAAACAAGTAACGATCAAGATAAATCTCGTTTAGAAACATCTGATATTTATCCAAAAATTTATGAGAAAGTAACTTCCAACACTTACGGTAAAGCTTCTAATGTATTTGTTCAATTAGGACTTTATTGGCAACTACATTTAGCTTATGATGATGAAGCTACCATGACAGATACAGATTCTATTTATGCAAAAATTAACCGTTTAACAAGAAACTCTGATATTACAGCAGATAGTAAAGAAGATTTACTTGTAAAATATGCAAGTGAAGCGGTTGGAAAAGATTTATCGGATTTCTTTGAAGCTTGGGGTTATGTAATCAGTGATGATTTAAGAACTTACTTAAGTGAAAAATATCCAGAAAAAGAAACCAGAAAAATTGAATACTTAAACGATGAAGCAAGAAGACAACGTCTTGGTGGTATGACAGCAATTGGAAGTGAAGTTTTGGTAAATGCAACGATGACAGAAGCAGATAGTCAATCAAAACGAGTTACTCTAAACTTTAGTGTCAATACCGACAAAGATAAGATTTTAGGATATGAAATTATCCGAAATGGTGAAGTCATTGCTTTCACAACAGAAAATACATTCACCGATAACATTGGTTCTATCAATAACCGAGCATTCACCTATGAAGTGGTAGCATACGATTACTTATTAAATGCTACGAAACCTACAAAACTAGATGAAGTTAAGATTGCTCACGATGGAAGTATTTTAAAAGATAACTTTACAATTGAATCAAGTCGAAGTGAAAAAGGAGAAATTATTGATCCAGAAAACGAAGAAATGGATACAACGAAGTTAGCTGTCAACAAACTTATCGATGGAAAGCAAGAAACGTACTTTAATGGTACCGAAGCAATTCGTCAAGTTGTTGCAGGGGATACTGTAAAAGAATCAACGATTTCTGAAAAACATACAACGACCGATAAAGAAACGCATCCAGATGGTGCTTATGTTATTTTATCTTTAAATAACAATATGTCTATTTCTGGTATCAAGTATCAAGCAGCAGTTGTAAACGGAGAACTTCTTGAAAATACCGTTTCTAAGTATGCCGTTTATGTAAGTCAAGATAAAGAAAATTGGGTTCTTGCTAAGAGTGGAACATTTGATTTGAACAGTGACAATCATTATACAAACATTGTATACTTCGATAAAGAAGGAACAACCGGTGGTAACCAACTTTATACATATCATGACATTTCTTATGTTAAAATCGTAGCAGAAGGAGCAAATGCTATTAGTGGAGCAGAGCTTGATGTTATTGCACCTCCTGGAGATAACGTTGACTTTACAGAAGAGACGATCGGAGTATTAAGTAATGATTATTATTATGATACAGCAGATTCAAAGAAATTTATTCCAAAAGGTTCTGTTGTAATCAAAGGAGAATATCGAGGAAATCCAGCCTTCAATGCAATGTTAATCGTCGATGCCAATGATGACACAATCGTATACGAAGGAGAAAACTTCTTATTTGCCAGTCTAAATAGTAATCATGAAGTATATGAAATAGCAAGTGGTTACTGGTTCTATACACTTACCAAAGAACAATATGAAAGTATGGCTGGAAAGAGTATTCGTGCTGAACTTTACCGAGTAAATGATGCCGAAACCAATAAAGGTCAAAGATTAACAAGTACATCCAAAGCCGTTACCAACTTAAAACCATACAACCAATTACCGAAAATGGAAATTGTCGATTCTACAAAGGGGGAAAATTAAAATGAAAAAGAAGTATTTACTATGGATTTTTCTCTTCTCTTGCTTCTTTTTCCCTGCCCTTGGGGCAAATGCTAAAACAGTTGTAGAAACAACGGAAAAGGGAAATGGTTTGGTTGAAGCAAAACTTCATTTTTCAGAAGGTTATGTTGGAGCAATCGATCTTTCCATCAAACTTGGTGGAGACGTCAGC
>CANQHK010000047.1 GCA_947623645.1 uncultured Bacilli bacterium | reverse complement strand
ATAAACCCTTATAAAACCTACTATTTACCACAGCAATTTTTATACTTCTTGCCTGAGCCACAAGGACATGGATCATTTCTTCCTATTTTTTTACTTTTCTTTGGAGTTTTCTTTGCTGTATCATCACTTCTATTCGTTACTTGATTTTTAGATACTTCTTTTCTTTCAATATTTTGTCGAATTTCAGATTTTACTAAAAGAATCGTTATATCTTTATCGATGTTTTGCATCATTGCATCAAATAAGTCAAATCCTTCCATCGTATAAGCGCGAAGAGGATCTTCTTGAGCATATCCTCTTAAATAGATACCCTCTCTTAAATGTGACATAGTATTAATTTGTTCTGTCCAATGATGATCAATTACATTTAAACTAATAACTTTTTCAAATTCATCTTTTAACTCTTCTGGGAAAAGAGATATTTTTTCTTCGTATTCGTTAATAACTTGATTCGTTAACATTTCGATAATTTCATTTGGAGATTTCTTTTCAAGAGAATCTTTCGTGATATCTTTCTTTAGAAGGTTTTCGTTTACAAATTCCGTTATTTCTTCTAAATCTTTATTGGTTAGTTTTCCCTCTGGATAAATGTGAGAATTAACAAGATCCATGATATGATTTCTTATAGAATTTAAAACAGTTTCATGAATGGATTCACTATCTAATATCTCGTTTCTTCTTTTGTACATAATTTCTCTTTGATTATTATTAACATCATCGTATTGAAGCAATTGCTTACGGATATCAAAGTTATTTCCTTCTACTCTTGCCTGTGCAGATGATAAAGCTTTGCTAAAGGTTTTACTTTGGATTGCTTGATTTTCATCAAATCCTAAATTTTGCATCATGACTTTAATTCGATCGGTTCCAAAACGTACCATTAATTCATCTTCCATAGAAACATAAAATTGGGTAAAACCCGGATCTCCTTGACGTCCAGAACGACCTCTTAACTGATTATCAATACGTCTTGATTCGTGACGTTCGGTTCCGATTACGCAAAGTCCTCCAAGCTCTCTTACTTCATCGGACAATTTAATATCGGTTCCACGTCCAGCCATATTGGTTGCGATTGTTACACTTTTACCAAGTCCAATTTTACTGATAATTTCTGCCTCACGAGCATGGTTTTTCGCATTTAATACTTCATGTGGAATATGTTTTTGTTTTAACAAATCACTAATTAATTCACTCGTTTCAATAGCAATGGTTCCAACTAAGACAGGTTGACCTTTATTATATCTTGCTTCAATTTCATTGACGATAGCACGATATTTCCCAGCTTTTGTTGCATACATCAAATCAGGGGCATCAATTCTTATAACTGGCTTATTGGTTGGAATTGGAATAACATACATATTATAGATATTTCTAAATTCTTCTTCTTCCGTCTTTGCAGTTCCTGTCATACCAGATAATTTTTTATACATTCTAAATAAATTTTGGAATGTAATCGTTGCAAGGGTTTTGGTTTCTTGTTGAATTTGCACTCCTTCTTTCGCTTCGATTGCTTGGTGAAGTCCATCACTAAAAGCCCTTCCTTTCATAAGACGTCCAGTAAACTGGTCAACAATGATGACTTCTCCTTCTTGTACAACATAATCAACATCTAAACGCATGGAATAATTTGCTCGAAGTGCTTGATTGATGAAATGAACTAAAGTAGCATTGGCAACATCATAAAGGTTGTTAATTTTAAAGAATTGTTCGGCTTTTTCTCCACCTTGTTCCGTTAAGTTTACAGCCTTTGTTTTTTCGTCGTAAATAAAGTCTTCTTCGATTTTTAATGATTTTGCAAAACGATCTGCATCAATGTACATTCCGGCACTTTGCATTGCTCCACCAGAAATAATCAATGGAGTTCTTGCTTCATCAATTAAAACAGAGTCAACCTCATCGATAATCGCAAAATTTAATCCTCTTCCCTGAACACGGTCTTCTTTTCTTACGACCATGTTATCTCTTAAGTAATCAAATCCAACTTCATTGTTTGTAGAATACATAATGTCACAGTTATAAGCCTCTTGTTTTTCTTTCGGAGATAGTTCTCTTAAGTTTACTCCAACGGTTAATCCTAAAAATTGGTGAATTTGTCCCATCCATTCTGCATCCCTTGTTGCCAAATATTCATTTACAGTAATAATATGAACTCCTGCTCCACTTAATCCATTTAAATAAGCTGGCATTACACTGGTTAACGTTTTTCCTTCACCTGTTTTCATTTCAGCGATATTTCCAAAATGAATCGCAAGTGCTCCTAATATTTGTACATAGAAAGGTTTTTCACCAATTACCCGAAAACAAGCTTCTCTTGCTGTTGCATAAGCTTCTACTAAAATATCTTCAAGGGTTTCTCCCTTTGCTAATCTTTCTTTAAATTCCTCTGTTTTGTGTTTTAACTCCTCGTCACTCATTTTCTCATAAGTATCACTTAGAGCATCAATCTCATCCGCAATTTTTGTAAATCTTTTTAATTCCTTATATTCATGATCAAATAATTTTCTTAAAATACTCATGTTTTCATCTCCTTGACACTATCTATTGTAACAGAAATATTCAAAATATGCTATACAAATTAATTGAAAAGAAGACTTTTTGGGTCTTCTTCCGTGATTTTTCTATTCTGTTTCGATAATTCCATAATTTCCATCGGTTCTCTTATAGACAAGTGTAGGAGAATTTGTATCAACATTTTTAAATAAATAGAACTGATGTCCAAGTAATTCCATCTGAAGAATTGCTTCTTCTTCATCCATTGGTTTTACAGTAATTTTCTTTCTTTTTACAATTTTTTGTTCTTCATCTTCTTCTACCGTTGCTAAATAATCAAAGGCAAATTCTTTGGCTTCTTTAATTTTCTTTGCTCCAAGTCTTGTTTTATTTTTACGAATTTGTCTTTCTAATTTATCTACTACAACATCAATTGCTGCATAAAAGTCTTCTTGTTCTTCCTCTGCTCTTAAAATAAATTTTTTTAATGGTATCGTTACTTCAATTTTATGACTATGATTTCTTACTTTAACTAAAATATTGGCATCTACTTTCTCGGGCTGTTCAATATACTTTTCTAGTTTTTGTAACTTCTCCTTTGCATAAGCTTTCATTGAATCTGTAATCTCTAGTCGATCTCCTCTTAATGAAATATTCATATTTCATTCCTCCTTTGTTTTATTGTATCATACTTCTTAGTAGAAAAGAAAGGGATTTTTCTATTTTTACATTTTCTCCCATTTTTAAGAAAAAGAAAAAACTACCTTATTTGGTAGCCGACAAACTCTCTACAACCTCAACATTTAAAGCTTGATAACCCTTAGCTGTTTCGATTAAATCGAATTTGACTAGTTGTCCTTCTGAAAGAGTCTTATAACCTTCTTGTTTGATCGCAGAATAATGAACAAAGATATCGTCCTTTTCCGTGTATTCAATAAATCCATATCCTTTTTCATTATTGAACCATTTAACACGTCCCGTCACTGCAGTCACCTCACCTTCATTTTAATTTTTTTTACGACAAGTACTGCTCCTCACAGCATTATTTTGTGCTGTGCTATTATATAATAGCATGTATTACTAATTTTTTATTTTTAAATTATTAAAAGGTTTAAAATTTTCTAATTTTTGGAAATTATTCTTCATATAGTAGTTTTTTATACTAATATTTTAAAAAAACGCAGATAAAAAAGTGAACATTTTCTATTCACTTTCTATTTTTTATAAATTTTCTTGTGCGCTTCTTTTTAATGTTTCCTTTATATCTTTCTTATAATTTCTTGATAAAAGAGCAACTTTTTTATTTTCAAATGAAATTTCATTCTTATCAAAATCGAATACTCTAGCATTTCTCATATTGATAATATAATTTCTATGAGTTTTTCGAAAATTTGGATCTTTTGCCAATTTGTTTTTCCATTGAATTAACGTATGACTCGTTAATATTTTATCTTTTGCAGTTACGACATAACAAAGAGTTTCATTATATTCTTTTTCAATGTATAAAACATCTCTTTTAGGGATTTGATACACGATCCCACTTTTTTGAAATTGAATACAATCGTCAATGGTTACAATATCATAAGCCCTTTTTATAGCTGCAAACAAATGATTTTCCAAATCATAATATTTCGTAATAAAAGCAAGCATTAATAAGCTACATTGATAATCAAAATTCTTTAAGTCTTCGTGAGATGTTACAATAATAATTTGACTTTGCCAATCACCAGACTCCCGAATTTCTTTTGCAAAATCGAGTCCAGATTTTCCAGGAACAACGATATCTAAAATATAAATTTTTCTACCACTTACCTTTTTTAGTTTTCTCCTTTCTTCTTTACTATAATCTTTGAGTTCTATTATTTCATATGCTAAATTACTTGCTCCAATAAACTTATCAATTACCGAAAAATATTTATCTCTAAACTGTTCGTCATCTTCGTAGATTATAAAATTTAACATCCTAACCTCTCCTCGGATAAAAAAGGAGATTAGTTCTTTTTAGCAATTCTCCTTTTTATATCCCTTATTTTTGGCAGTTTTTTATCTGTTATGATGTTCGTATAGCAAACAAACCATATAAATAAAATTGTTAATATTACATAAATGATTGCTGCATACTTAGAAATCTGTAAAACATAAAAAATGGAAGTTAATGCAAAAAGAATGTTAATGGCATAAATGATTAGAACTGTTGTTCTTTGGGAAAAATTCATTCCTAATAATTGATGATGAAAATGTTGTTTATCTGGAGAAAATATTGGTTGGCCTTTTAAAAATCTTCGAATGATTGCAAAAAGGGTATCTAAGATTGGTAAACCTAAAATTGTGATAGGAACAAAGAGAGTCGTAAATGCTGTCCCTTTAAATCCTAAAAGAGAAATAATTGCAACCATGAAGCCCATAAATTGAGTGCAATCTCCTGCAAATATCTTAGCAGGATAAAAATTGTGCAGTAAAAATCCTAACGTAGATCCTAACATGATAAATGTTAAGGTATACTCTAACGTATTAAATCTTGCTTGATAATAACAAATAATTCCTGTTGTTAAATAAAATATAGAAGTAACTCCTCCGCTTAAACCGTCTAAGCCATCTGTTAAATTAATAATATTAACACAAGCGACGATAAAGAAAATGGTAAGGAGTTCTGAAAAAATTCCAAAATCTATATAAAGTCCAAAAATGGATATATCCGTTAAAACAATTTTGCCATAAAAAACGATCACAAGTGCTGCTGCTATTTGACCGAACAATTTTCTAGATGCTCTTAAATCATTAATATCATCGATTATACCAGTTAACACTATAATAAAACTACCGATTAAAATAGAATTCATCTTTATACTATGTTTTCCAAATAACATATATCCAAATAGAAAAGCTAGAAATATTCCGACCGCACCTAATTTTGGAATAGGCCGATTATGAATATGACGATTTCCTTCGGTTGTTCTAGGGACATCGACTGCACCTATGTGATGTGCTATTTTTTTCATGATGGGCATGATGCTTGCACTAAATAGAAAGGTAATGAACACAATTTTTAATATTTCTATCACTTGTTCGTTCATACTTCCACCTCTTCATCTTAAATTATAATACATTTTTATCCTTTTTGTCGATTCTTTTTTGATTTTTACATAATTTTCGAATTTTAAAAAGATTACCAATCTTTTGAGTAATCTTTCTTTTTTTTATTTTTCTAATAAATAGAGATTGTCCAACATAATTCCTGTTCCCTCTGCAACGTTGGTTAAAGGACTTTCAGATAGAAAGACAGGAACTTGTAAGTGTTCTTTCATGATTTGTGGGAATCCATCCATTAAAGCTCCACCACCCGTTAAAATAATTCCTTTTTCCACAATATCTGCGGATAACTCTGGAGGAGTTTCTTCTAAAACTTTTTTCGCTTCAGCAATAATCTTGAGAACATCTTCATGAAGGGCTTCTTCGATTTCGTTTGGACCAATCTCGATCATTTTTGGTAGGCCGGTTGTTAAATCACGCCCTTTTATTTCCATCGTTTCTTTCCGTTTCGTTTTACGGACTGTTCCAATTTGTAATTTGATATCCTCTGCTGTTTTTTCCCCTACTAAGAGCTTGTACTTATCTTTAATATATTTAATAATATCTGCATCAAACGTATTTCCTGCAATACGAATCGAAGAGCTTGTTACAATTCCGCCTAGTGATAAAATCGCAATATCCGTTGTTCCTCCACCAATATCTATGACCATACTTCCACTTGGTTTGGAAATATCCATACCTGCTCCAACTGCTGCAACTTTCGGTTCTTCTTCCAAATAAACTTTTTTGGCACCAGTTCTTTCAGCAATCTCTTTAATTGCATTCTTTTCAACTTGCGTAATATTCGATGGACAACAAATAAGGATTCTCGGTTTCGAAAAAGTAGTTTTTCCAACAGCTTTTTCAATAAAACAATTGAGCATTGCTTCGGTACTTTCAAAATCAGCAATTACTCCATCTTTTAAAGGACGTATTGCCTTTAACTTTCCGGGAGTTCGTCCAATCATTTCACTGGCTTCTTTTCCTACGGCTAAAACTTTTTTACTATTTGTTTCAATTGCAACTACACTCGGCTCATTTAATACAATTCCTTTTCCTTTTATATAAATAAGTACATTTTTTGTTCCTAAATCGATTCCGATATCTTTCACTTTTCCTCCTTTCTAGGAGCAATTCAAATATTTTTGACGGGTTGATTCTCCACCTCTTATATGTCGAACCTCAATATGTTCTTGAAAAATCTCTTTAATTTTTTCATGCTTTTTTGGATCTAGTTCGAGTAATCGTTCATTTAAATCTTTATGTACCGTGCTTTTACTAATTCCATGTATTTTGGCTAATTGGCGGATAGTCATTTTCGTTTCTAACATTTGATCTGCTTCTTTATGAATTCGATCCATCATGTATTTATCCATGGAAAACCTTCTTTCTACTTTTTACTAAAGTATATAAAAAGTTTCCCAAATTTATGAATAATTATTGTATTATTTCATTTAATTTTTTGTCAAAATAGTTTTCTGGATCTTGAACTTGACCTGCTACAATGAGCTCAAAATGTAAGTGATTGTTTAAATCTTTGTTAATTTCAGATGTTCCACTTTTTCCAATCACTTGCCCTTGTGTTATTACCTCGCCTTTTTCTACACTTACTTCTCCTAAACTTTGATAAACACTGATAAGATTGTTATCATGTCTAATCGTTACAACGTTCCCTAGTAAATCTTCTTTTTTCACTTCTACGACTTCTCCATCTAAAACTGCTATAACATCAAATACTTCTTCTCCTACATAATCTACTCCAGAATTTTGCATATAGGTGTCTTCATAATAAATGATGGAATTGGTTTGATTTTCATTGGCATCTTCATAACTATAAAAATCTTTTCCAATCTTTACTTTCTCGTTGGTATATGGCCGAATAAGAGTCATATCTAAGTTTACAACAGGGACATAACTATCAAGGATGCTACCGGATACATAGGTTGTTTCATCTTCTTCCATTTCTTTCATAAACGTGTTTCTTGTAAGAAATACTGTAAGAAGTAAAGCAACTACAAAAAGCGAATATACTACAGGCAATACAAAGGGTTTTAGTCGAATTCTTTTTTTCATTTTTTTCACCTCATTTAAAGTTTGCACTTAATGAGGAAATTTTATACATTTAAATAAATTTTGAGGCAAGAAAAAAATCATAAATGAAAGATGTTAATAAAAAAATTAAGCAAAGTGCTAAAATCAAATAGAAAACACGGGCTTGAAAAATTTTATTTTTTTTAAAAATTCCATTGATATTTATAGCATCTAGACTATAAAGAACAATGGGTGTTGTTACTACATAAAGAAAAAATTTAGCACTCATCTGAATCGTCCTTTTCTACTTTCATCATTTTCATTTTTTTGGATACAGGTAATTTTTCGTATTCTGAAATGATATTAATTCGATTACTGTGTCTTTCTACTCCTGAAAAATTCGTTGTTAAAAAAGCATCGACGATATCCAATACTTTATAATATGGCATTGCTGCAGATAAAGCGAGAATATTCGCATTATTATCGAGTCTTGCTAATCTACTTTCTCGAACATTGCAAGCTTTTGCACAACGAACTCCTGGGACTTTATTGCAAGCAATACTAATTCCAATTCCGCTTCCGCAAATAGCAATTCCTACTTCCACTTCTTCATTGACTACTTTATTTCCAAGTTCAAATGCATAATTTGGGTAATCTACCGGAATTTCTGAATGACATCCATAATCCATTACTTGATATCCTTTTTTATTTAAATATTTGATTAATTTATTTTTTAATTTGTATCCTCTATGATCATTGGCAATTCCTATTTTCATATTAGTCCTCCTCTTCTATACTCTTTTATTATAGCACAAGTTGTGGAGAAAGAAACATTTTTGTGGATAAAAAAGTGCGATTTTCATCGTACCTTTTTGTCGTGAAATATTCTACCTAGCATATTTTTGCCTCGAAGTATAACT
>CANQHK010000046.1 GCA_947623645.1 uncultured Bacilli bacterium | reverse complement strand
GGTCCTATTAATTCAACTTTTGATTTGGAAACAGAAAATGCTGTAAAACGGTTTCAAATGAATAATGATTTGACTGTAACGGGGGTCGTTAATAGTACAACTTGGGATCTTATCAATTCTCTTTATGGAAATTTGAATGATTGTGCAATTGAAAATGGTGGAAATGGAAATACTGGATATTTGACTTATACCGTTGCTGCTGGCGATACTTTGTATTCAATTGCAAGGAAATATGATACGACGATCGATGCGATTAAAAATCTCAATAATCTGACGAGCAATACTTTGCAAATTGGTCAACAACTAAAGATTCCAACCGAAGTTGATTCTGATACCAATGAAGATTATATTTCGTATACAGTCGTTGGTGGAGATACTTTATATGCTTTGGCACAACGTTATGGTACAACGGTTGATGCCATTAAAAGTCTTAATAATTTAACAAGTAATACTTTAAGTATTGGGCAAGTTTTAAAGATTCCTACTGCTTCTAGTGGAGATAATGATGGTTTTATTTCCTATATTGTTTCTAACGGAGATACTCTTTATGCGATTGCTAGACGTTATAATACAACGGTTGATGCAATTAAAAGTCTCAATAATTTAACGAGTAATACTTTAAGTATTGGGCAGGTTTTGAAGATTCCTACTTCTAGCAGTGGAAATAATCAGTATATTTCTTATATTGTTAAAAATGGAGATACTTTGTATGCTCTTGCTAGACGTTATAATACAACGGTTGATACGATTAAAAATCTCAATAATTTGACAAGTAATACTTTAAGTATTGGGCAAGTTTTAAAGATTCCTGTTGGATAAAAAAAGGAGCTCCCACAAATGGGCAGCTCTTTTAATCTGTTGCAAGTTTTGGTTCTTGAAATTGTTTTGCTTTTCTCTTATAAACGTAGCTATAAATAATTAATATCACGATCATTGCTACAACAATACTAATTTGTAAAATAATATTCAAGTTTAAGATTTTGTTTACTATATCAAAAACATAAGGTATATCTTCTTTCAATAAAATGTCGTTAGCCAAATATAAAATTCCTGTTATTAGACTTCCTAAGATGGAAGAAGCTAAAACCGTAATAGCCGTCCACTTAATCCATTTTGCATTTTTCCATTTTAAAGCAAGAATTCCTAAAATGGAAAGAACCATTGCTACAATTATATAAATCATTAATTCATTTCCTAAAAGAAAACGTACCTGATTTAAACTTTCTTTATCTTCAACACTCAATTGATTTTCAAAAACACTCGTATCAGGAATGGCCTCCTGATATTCCTGTGCTTGATCTCTTACAACTTTTAAAATATCTTCTTTTTCTTTTGGACTTATTTCAACATAACCAGTGTTATTAATACTATCAATTGCTCCACTTACTAATTCTTCAATATCTTCCGTCATGATTAATTTATGGTTTTCTCCAGTAATTGCGTAATCAACAATATTTCCTGTAATATTTCCAAGAAAATTCTTTACTTCTTTGGAATCCATAATTTTAATAATAACATCTTCATCAATTCCATATTTTTCTGTTTCTTCATAAATTGGTTTAAAAGCTTCGTGAATTTCTTCTTTTACTTCAGGATTTTCTTCTACAATTTGTTCAATTTGGATATTTGAAACAATATTTTTCATCGTGTTTTTACTGAATGTATTTTTAAAAGAAACTAGAAATAATAAGGCCGTTGTTGATAAAAAGAGAACGATTACTAAGATTGTTAAAGCAAATCCTTTTAATACTTTTTTCATTTCTTCACTCCTTTTCTTTTTTAGTATATCATAAATTTAAGTATTTTAAAACTCGAACTATAAAAGTCCGAGTTTGGTATACACCTGGTGCCGAAAGCAGGGATCGAACCTGTGACCTACGCGTTACGAGTGCGTTGCTCTACCAGCTGAGCTATTTCGGCAGGTAAGACTATTTTTAATTAGTCTTCATTCTCTTTACGAGTTCTCTTATTTTTCGAAACCGATGATTTAGTCCTGGTTTAGTGATTGGACTATTGGTTTCGTAGCTTATAATCTCACTTAATTCTTGTAGAGATGCTTCAGGATATTTTAGACGATACTCCGCTGTTTCTTTGGTTTTTTCATCTAAAAGTTCATAGGCGTCCTGCTCGATTAAGTATTCGATATCTTTGATTTGTTCGGTTGCAGTCTCTATGATTTTATCCATATTGGCCTGCTCACAATTATTGAGGCGATTGGTCATATTTTTATGGTCTCGATAAATCCGAATGTCTTCATAATACATAACAGCATTAGAAGCATAGACGATTCTTAAAAAATCTCCAATTTTTTCTGCTTCTTTGATGTAGACCATATAACCCTTGTCTCTAGTTAAGATTTTACTATTTAAATCAAATTTATTCAAGAGTTTTTTGATAAATTCTGCTTCTTTTTTATTTTCAATCAAATATTCTAAATGATATCTTGCTGTTTTTGGGTCATTTATACTTCCTTTTGATAAAAATGCTCCCATTAAATAACAACGAATTTCCTCTTCTTCCGCAACAATATATTCTTGTGGAGTATCCTGCTTTTTTCCATCTTTTGTTAAAGATAAATCTTCTTGTATTTTGGAAAGATTATTTTCTAATTTTATTTTATAAATATTTTTCTTTGAAAAATTATTTGTTTTTTGGGTTATAATTTGTGGCGAAATCTGATAAACCTCTTTAAAAAGTTGGTAAATTTTTTTGGCAATGGTTGAATTTTCTGTAATTAATTCAATTTTGTTTTTAGTAAAACTCCCATTATTTCGAATGAAACCACTTAAAAGTGCAATATTTTCTGTTTTTGTTCCGTTAAATTTTGTTATTTCATTTTTTACATTTGTTGCAAAAGACATTTTATCACCTCATTAAATAGGAAAATATAATAGAGCTTAACTTCATGCTATCATGTTTTATTGTTCCATCTTCTGTTGTTAATAAATCAGCTTCAATTAATTCAATGTTGTGTTCTTTGATTTTGTCATAATCTAATTTTACTTGATCTTTTTGTTCTTCTGTTTCATATTTTTTTAACATTTCTTTGGCAATAATCGTATTGCTTGCAATTACTACATCTAAACAATTTTTACCAAGATATTGCTCTATAATATCTAAATGATTACTAACCCCAAAATTATCTGTTTCTCCCGGTTGAGTCATCGCATTACAAATATACATTTTTTGTGCAGAACTTTTTTGAATCGCCTTTCTAACGTCTTCACAAATTAAATGGGGCATAAGACTTGTATATATACTTCCCATACTTAAAATAACAAGGTCGGCTTCTCTTATTGCTTCTAATACTTCTTTTAGTACATGAGGGGTTTCTTTATAAAAAATACGTTTATATTTTTTATTCGATTTGGTTATCGTTTCTTCTCCTTCAATAATTTCTCCATCAATTGTTTCTCCCATCAAGGTTAAATAATCTTCGGATAAAGGCAATACTTTGTGCCGTACATCTAAAATTTTACTCATCTGTTCAATGGCCGTTTTTAAACTTCCCGTTTTCGTTAGTGCAGCAGTTAAAAATAAATTTCCAAGAGGATGACCATCTAAATCACTATAGGTCGTAAAACGATATTCAAATAATTCTTTAATCTCCTCTGGCAATAAGGATAAATTACTCAATACTTTTCTCGTATCTCCCACAGCAGGAGTAGAAAATTCTTCTCTTAATTTACCTGTGGACCGTCCACTATCAGAAACCGTGATTACTGCTGTTATTTCTACAGGAAAATGTTTTAACCCTTTTAGGATACTAGACATTCCTGTTCCTCCACCTAAAATTACAATTTTTTTCATATGTTTCCTTCTTTCTATACTATTATACTGTAATCTATGAAATATTAGTCGAAAAACATTTCGAAAAGAAATTCTTCGAAATGTCTATTATATTAAAACTTTATTTCTTCTTTTGCGGTTTCTTTATAAAGCCCTTCAAATCGTGAACCTTTTTTACAGAATATAAACATTAAAAGTCCAATGATAAAGAGAACAATAGACATGATTTGCGCCATCTTAAAAGATCCCAACATTAAACTATCACTTCTAAAGATTTCAATAAAGAATCGTCCGAAGGAATACCACATGAGATAAAAACCTGTTAACTGTCCTGTTTTTAAATATTTATATCGACGAAGCATTAAAAGGGCAATAAATCCAAAGCCATTCCAAATACTTTCATACAAAAACATAGGTTGGTAATAGGCTCCATTGATGTGCATCCCATCGATAACAAATTTCGGTGCTCCAAGTTTTTCTAAAGCTTGTCTCGTTGTTTCTCTTCCAAAAGCCTCTTTGTTAAAAAAGTTTCCCCATCTACCAATTGCTTGACCTAATATTACTCCTGGCACTAAAATGTCTGTCACTTTTAAAAATTTAGCTTTATATTTTCGAGTATATAAGAATACAGTTAAAACTCCTGCTATAATTCCACCATGAATTGCTAATCCACCATTCCAGATTTCTAAAATTTCTAGAGGATATTTACTATAATAATCAAGATGGAAAAGACAGAAATAAAGCCGTGCTCCAACAATCCCAGATAGAACTCCATAAAAGATTAAATTGACAATAAAATCTTCATTAATATTTTGTTTTTTACATTCTCTTAAAATTACAATACTTGCTATTAAAACTCCCAAAAATATAAAAATGGAATACCAATATATTTGAATAAATCCTAAATCCAAGGCAACTCTACTCATGTTCTTTCAGCCTCCTTATAATTGGTTTGATAATTAATCCTTCCATAAGAATATTCATAATTGTAATGGCAATTGCTATAAAAAATGCGTAGATTGTATTTCCTAAATCAAAGTGGGATTGTAGAATCCAATCGGTTAATTTTAAGATAAATAAATTGATTACAAAATAGAAGAGTCCAAGAGTTAAGGCTGTGATTGGTAACGTTAGAGTAATGATGATTGGTTTAATCGTTTTATTTAGTATGTAAATAATTACAACTGCTAAAAATGCATAGATACAAAAATGATTGGTATCTATATAAAAAGTGTCAAACAAAGATGCTGCCAAAATAAAGACAAGAGTATATCCAATCATATAGATAAACCAGTCGATTACTCGGATGATATTTTCTCTGTTTACTTCATCTTTCAGTTTTTTCATATTTTTCCCTTCTTCATCGTTTTATTTTTTGATTTCTTTTTTTAATACTTTCTCTACAAAACATTTTCCACAAATGGATTCATATTCTACTTTAGAATCGCTTCCATCGATTAAAACATCTTCTCCTTCATTGACAAATATTCCGTTTATCTTGCGTCCGTTAAATCTCGCTTTTTTTCCACATCTACAAATCGTTGGTAATTCTTCTAATTCATCGGCTTTACTAAGAAGTATTTGGCTTGCAGGAAAAACGGTTCCTTTAAAGTTTGTACGTAATCCATAAGCAATAACTGGTATTTCATAAATTTTTGGAATACAAAAAAGTTCCTCTGCTTGTTCTACAGTTAAAAGTTCTGCTTCATCAACTAATATGCAATCGATTGTTTCCATGTATTTTTCTAATTTTTTAATAATGGAGTCCTCTTTTTTTATTAATTCATCTACTTTTCTTTTTAAGCCAATTCTATTCATGATATAGTCGCCACCTTTTGTGTCAACAGCTGGTTTAATCACTACTACTTTTTTATCTCTTTCTTCATAATTGTGTGCTGTTTGTAATAAAACTGTTGTTTTTCCAGAATTCATTGCACCATATCTAAAATACAATTTGGCCATAATGCCCTCCTACAATACTTTCTTTAAATATTCTCCCGTGTAGCTTCCTTTTACCTTACTTACTTGTTCTGGTGTTCCCGTTGCAACAACTTCTCCTCCACCATCTCCACCTTCTGGTCCTAAGTCAATAATATAATCTGCTACTTTAATAACATCTAGGTTGTGTTCAATAATTACTACGGTATCTTTATTATCTACTATTTTTTGAAATATTGCAAGTAGCTTTTGGATATCTTTTGAATGAAGTCCTGTTGTTGGTTCATCTAAAATGAATAAAGTTTTCCCAGTTGCTTTCTTTTGTAGCTCTTTTGCAAGCTTTACTCGCCCTGCTTCTCCTCCTGATAAAGTTGGTGCAGATTGTCCTAATTTTAGGTATCCGATTCCAACATCTTCTAAGACTTGTAATTTATTTTTTAATTTTGGAACATTTTCAAAGAAACGAAGAGTTTCTGTTACGCGCATATCAAGTACATCGGCAATATTTTTTCCCTTATATCTTATGTTTAAAGTCTCACTATTATATCTTGTCCCATGACATACTTCACAAGGAATATAGACATCTGGTAAGAAATGCATCTCGATTTTTTTAACTCCATCTCCACGACAAGCCTCACATCTTCCACCTTTTACATTAAAGGAGAAGCGATCTTTTCCATATCCGTACATTTTAGCTTCTTTGGTATTGGTAAATAATTCTCTGATTTCATCGAAAACTCCAGTGTACGTTGCAGGATTACTTCGAGGTGTTCTACCAATTGGATTTTGAGAAATTTCTACAACTTTATCAATGTTGTCAAGTCCTAAAATTTTCTTATGTTTTCCAGGTTTATCTTTTGATTTATAAATTTTTTGATAAGCAGCTCGGCACAAGATTTGGTTGATTAAACTACTCTTTCCGCTTCCGGATACTCCTGTTACACAAGTAAACGTTCCAAGAGGAATTTTTACATTGATGTTTTTCAAATTATTTTCTGCTGCCCCTTTTATTTCAATAAATTTACCATTCCCTTTTCTTCTCGTCTTAGGGACTTCTATTTTTTCTTTTCCACTTAAAAATCTTCCCGTAACACTATCTTCATTTTTCATGACTTCTTCTGGCGTTCCTGCTGCAACGATATATCCTCCAGCTTCTCCTGCACCCGGTCCAACGTCCACTAAAAAGTCACTCGCAAGCATGGTATCCGTGTCATGTTCTACGACAATTAAAGTGTTCCCTAAATCTCTCATTTCTAAAAGAGAAGCAATTAATTTATCGTTATCTCTTTGATGAAGACCTATACTTGGTTCATCTAAAACATAGAGAACTCCTGTAAGTTTAGAACCAATTTGGGTTGCTAGGCGGATTCTTTGGGCTTCCCCTCCCGATAAAGTTCCAGCAGATCTACTGAGAGTTAAATATTCAAGTCCAACATTTTTTAAGAAATCTAAGCGGGATTTAATTTCTTTTATTAAAAGATTCGCGATTTCTTTTTCAGATTCTGTTAATTTTAAGTTTTCGAAAAAGGTAATTAAATTTTTGATACTCATACAAGTTACTTCGTAGATGTTTTTTCCTCCCACCAAGACACAGAGAACACTATCTTTTAATCTTGATCCATGACAAGTTTCACATTCAGTTTCAATCATATAATTTTCTAGCCATTCTCTTATCCAAGTGCTACTCGTTTCCATGTATCTTCTTTGCAAATTGTTGATGATTCCTTCATAAAAGTCTTTTTTGTTGACAATGTTTCCACCTTTGGTCGTGTAATTAAAATGAATCAGTTCATCACTTCCATAGAGAAGGACATCATGTTCTTTCTTGGTCATTTTCGAAATTGGTTTATCTAAGTCAATTTTATAATGTTTTGCAACACATTCTAACTGCTTAAAATAAATTCCGTCCTGATCATCACTTAAAGTTTTGACAGCACCTTGTTTAATACTTAAACTTTTATCTGGAATTACTAAATCTTCATCAATATTTAATTTTACTCCAAGGCCTTTACAATCTGGGCACGCTCCAAAGGGTGCATTAAAACTAAATAGTCGAGGCTCTAATTCGGGTAAAGAAAAGTCACAGTATGGACAGGCAAAGTTTTCGGAAAAGACAATTTCTTTCTCTCCAACAATCTCTACTACAACTTTTCCATGGGCAAGTTTTGTTGCTGTTTCAATCGATTCACTCAAACGTCCACGAATATCTTCTTTTAAAACAATTCTGTCTACAATAACATCGATATTATCTTTTTTGTTCTTTTCGAGATTGATTTCTTCGGACAAATCCATCATTTCGCCATTTACTCGAACTCGGACAAACCCCTCTTTTCTTAAAGAATCTAAAATATCTTTATGGGTTCCTTTTTCTCCATGAACAACCGGAGCCATAATAATTAGTTTGGTTCCCATTTCATATTCTAAAATTTTATTTACAATTTCTTCTACACTTTGAGACGTTATGGGAATATGATGATTGGGACAATAAGGTACTCCAATTCTTGCAAACAAAAGACGAAGATAATCGTAAATTTCTGTTACCGTTGCAACCGTTGATCGAGGATTTTTACTGGTTGTTTTTTGGTCTATACTAATTGATGGAGAAAGTCCTTCTATAGAATCTACATCCGGTTTCTCCGTTCCCCCTAAAAATTGTCTGGCATAAGCGGACAAACTTTCCACATATCTTCTTTGTCCTTCCGCATAAATCGTATCAAATGCAAGGGAAGATTTTCCACTTCCAGATACTCCTGTCATAACAATTAATTTATTTTTTGGTAACTCTATATTAACATTTTTTAAGTTGTTTTCTCGTGCACCTTTAATGATTATTTTATCCATGATTTTTACTCCTTTTCTTCCGTCTTTCTTATTATAGCACTAACACAAATGTTTGTAAATCTCTTTTTAAAAAAATTGTAATTCTTTTCGAGAAATGTCATTGAATAAATATCAAAGGAAATAGACATAACTATAATGGTGATGAAAA
>CANQHK010000045.1 GCA_947623645.1 uncultured Bacilli bacterium | reverse complement strand
TACATTCAAAGGATGGTTCACCGCAACGAGTGGTGGAAGTCAAGTAAGTACTGGAACAACTGTAAAAATAACGGGAGCTCAAACCTTATATGCAAGATGGCAAGCAAACGTTTATAAAGTAACCTTCAATTCCAATGGAGGAAATGCAGCAAATCCAGCAAACAAAAATGTAACGTATGACTCTACCTATGGAGCTCTACCTTCTCCAACTAGAAATGGATTTAAATTCTTAGGATGGTTTACAGCTGCAAGTGGTGGAAGTCAAGTAACGACAAGTACAAAAGTAAAAATAACAGGAGCACAAACATTGTATGCTCATTGGAAAGCCGATTACTTAATTCTTTTCGATGGAGATCGGGGAATTAATTTACTTGGTTCGCAGAGTGAATGGAAAACAGAGCCTTTTAGACATAATGGTGGAACGTTAACTGTTACTTCTTCTTATATTCATGCAAAAGGAATAAAATCTGACGGATGGGGTGGCGGAATTAATTGTTGGTCAAAAATGTTTAATGTATCTGATTATTCCTATGCATATTTAATTGCAAGTCCTCAGACATATTCTACTTCTGTTACTTTCACATCTGCTCGTGGTGGAGGCAAAACTGTAGTTTCTGACCTTAGTACTGGTCGAGGTTCTGGCAAAACAAAAGTTTTTTCTTCGAAATCTATTAACAAAAGTTATTCACAAGCGTGCCTTAAAATTTCTGCTCTTTCTGAACCAGGAGGAGGAATCGATAATACAAAGGGTGGAACAGGACAAATAAAAATTTATAAATTAGTTTTATCCAATACAGCAAATTTAAGTCAGGCAACCATTCAGGGATACAAATAAAAAGTAAGGTGATATATTAATGGAAAATAAACGAATAAGGATTCTTATAATTATTGGTGTTGTTTGTATTTTGGGGGGTACTATTTCTTGGCTAATTTTACAAAATAATCATTCCAACAATCTTGAAGGAGGAAAAAATAAAGATAATGTGCTTGTTCTTCCAGATAGTGTAGCTGTATCAAAAGTGGACGATTATGTTCAACAAGCATATATTGACATTATGACTTCCGAAGAACCAGATATGTATTTTTCTTCTCCTTCTCTTGACTTGCAACAAGTTGTTAAAAGAGAATCTTACGTAGATTGTTCAGGAACATTACAATTTGTTCCTGAAGGAGAATTTCGAACATGGAATTTTCAAGCCACTTGTCCTAACGAAAAAGAAAACGCAACGAAAATTTTAACTCTAACAAATTATAATACTTATTTAATAGAAAGTATAAAAATTACAGATGGAATTGTCACTCTAATTTCAAAATCAGCTACGGAAATAGGGGTTCTATTTTTCGATAATGATTATCATCTTCAGTGGGAAAAGTATTTTCAAACCAATGATAGTGCAACGATTGCAGCCTTGGATTTATATGGTGCGCAAGATGGGTTTTATGTTCTAGGAAAGGTTGAAGGAAATGTTTCAGGAGAACTTGCTAGTATTGCAGATGGAAGAAGCGAATTTAATTTTTTAGCAAAATATGATTATCAAGGAAATCGAATTTCTCTTATAAATATAGATCGTTTAAGTGCTACTTCTTTTTTAAATTTAGTACGAATTGACAAAGTAGAAGGAGAAAAAATTTATTTGTCTTCTAGAAAAGATTATATAACACTCGAAAATGAAACGATTCAAGAAAAACATATTACTGGTGATTCCAATGAAGAATTGGGAATTTCAGGTATTACAGAAACCAATCAATATTATGCTTTTGCAAATAAAGAAAATGTAGCGAATGAAACAGTTTCAGAAGATGAGGAAAAACTTTATTATACAACGGGTGTACTTTATTTTATAGATTCTGCTGATGGTACGATTTTGTGGGAAAAATCGATGGATGAATTATCCACTTGTGATGTTGAACATAGTTGTTCAATTATCGATATTTATTCCCAAAATGAGCAATTGTTTGTAGTAATTGCAAATAAAGTTTTAATTTTTGATTATTCTGGTAATTTGGTAAAAACTCTAGATTATGGAGCTGTTCAATTAAATGACAAAAAACAAGCAAAAGCCAATGTTGAAGATATTGTATTTGATGAAGATTCTTACAGTATAATCAGTACAGTTGATGATCAAAATTTATATATTGAAAATTATAGTTATCAAAATCAATTGAATTTTCAAAAAAACTATTCTGTTTCGGGACTTTATATGTTAAATGGTTTATCAGATTTTACGATTTGGGATTATCAGAAAGAACAATTTAATGTTTATTTTCTAATTAATGAGTACTATGGAACAATCGCATCTGTAAAAATATTTTAGACTTGAAATTTAATTCGTTTCCGATAGGGTATTCTAAACTTTTCTTTCTTTTGATTTCTTCTTTGATATTGCATATTTTTTTGTAGATATAAATTTAGAGGTTTCAATCATCTTCTATTTTCTTGAGGTTTTAACCTCTTTTTTTTCTAAGAAAAAATAAAAAAGAGGTACACGCCTGTGTCCTCTTTATATATAACATATAATGCTTGTTTTTTTTCTTTTTAAAAGTTTCTTCTTGGAAGGAAAAAAAAGAGAGTTTTTCTCTCTCAACTTTGGTCAGGTTTAGTTTGCAAATCTAGAACCGATGACAATTACAAGTAAGATAAATAAAACTAGAATAATTGCATAATAAGAAGTGTTATTGTATCCTCCTCCGTAATTGTATCCACCAAATGCTGGATATGGCATTCCTCCTGAACAACCACAGCTGTTTCCTTGGAATCCACCATAATAGTTCATAATGATACCTCCTTTTAAGTTATCTAATATAAAGTATTCCATACTTGACAGAAATGTTATTATAAAAGTCTAAAAAATTATGAAAAAGAGGGAATTTTATGATATGATAATAATAACGGAGGGATACCTATGAGAAGAGTTATTAAAAATATTGATAAACCTTTACTTTTAATTTCTATTCTTTTATTTGTTATTGGTCTTATCTTTATCTTTTCTGCTAGTAATGTTACAGCGTATATGAAATATAGTGCAAGCCCTTATCGTTATTTTATGAAACAAGCTCTTTTTTTAGGAATTAGTTTTGTTGTTGCTTGTTTTGTTTCTGTTTTTCATACGAGGGTTTATAGTATTTTTTCAAGAATTCTTCTTCTTGCAATTACAGCAAGTCTTGCGGCACTTTTAATTTATGGAACTGTTCGAAATAAAGCAATCAGTTGGATCGATTTTGGATTTTTCTCTGTTCAACCATCTGAATTTGCTAAAATTGTAACAATTGTTTATCTTGCTACGTATTATGAAAAACATCGGGCACATTTGGATAATATTGTAACTTGCCTTGCCCCTTTGCTTTTTCCGGGAATTATTGCAGGGTTAATCTTTGTTCAACCCGATTTAGGAACGATGTTAATTTATGCATCGATCGTTGCTTTTCTATTTTTTATCGCCCCCATATCCAAAGAAATTCGAAGAAAGGTTTCTTTTATCATTGTCAGTTTAGTCATTGTTGTTATTTTAGGTTTTGTAACGAATGGAAATGAACTTTTACAATCAAGACAGCTCGAGCGGTTTGATTTTAGTAAACCATGTTCCGAGAAAAAGTTTTATGGAAGTGGAAATCAAGTATGTAATGGTTATATTGCCATTAATCATGGAGGTTTACTGGGAGTAGGGCTTGGAAATAGTACGCAGAAATATTTGTATTTACCAGAAGCTCATACCGATTTTATTTTTGCTATTATCTTAGAAGAAATCGGAGTTGTCGGTGGTGCTTTTATCTTTATTTTATATTTCTTATTGATTGGAAGAATTGTAAAAATTGGAAGAGAAAGTTATACGGATCGGGGTGCTCTTATTTGTTATGGAGTTGCTTTCTATATCTTTATTCATATTCTCATTAACTTAGGGGGAATTTTAGGACTTATGCCAATGACGGGAGTTCCTCTACCATTTATGAGTTATGGTGGAAGTTATGCGATGTGTTTAGTGATTGCTCTAACGTTCGTTCTTCGAGTTGGAGTAGAAACAAGAATGCAGGAGACAAGGGAATTAAACAAGAGAAAAAGTCTAAGAAAATCATGAAATATCCTTGACGAAATCTTGAGTTTTACAGTAAAAATGAGAAAACCTTTAATGTATAAGGAAATTCTCATTTTTTTAGGTTGTATAATATGAACTATTTTTAAGAATTTAAAAATTTTTTTAACTTTTGGGTAGACATCAAAGAATCGTCTAGTTTGATATCATAAATCGTGGATATATATTCTATAAAATCATCATAAGTATCGAATAAGTTAATCGTGTTAGAAAGCTTACTGCAATCATAGGCTCTCATACTTTCAATCATTTTACTAATGGAATATTTTTTTTCTGTTTTTTTCTCTAATAATCTTAAAATAACAAGAGCGACAAAACAAGTAAGAAAATGGGATTCAATATGTTCTTTGGTCCATACATATGCAGGTCTAGTTTCTAATTCTGATTTCGTGATTTTAAAGGTATCTTCAATTTTGGCAAGTCCTCTATAAACCCGTCTTAAATCGGAGTCGCTCATATTTAATTCACTAGTAACAATCGAATAATATCCATCGAATTTTTCTTCCTCTTTTATTTTTTCGATTTTGAGAGAAAGATCTAAACCCTCAGCAACTTCACCCGTGGATTTTACGAATTTAATGTTATTGATATAACTAGCAGCACCACCAGCTGTTATGCGATTGTATTTTTTAGGATTTGCAATTAAATCGTTTGCTCTTTCAATCATTTGGTTTCTATCTCTCTTTTGTTTATCTGCATATTTTCTAGAATAGTAAACCATTTGTTTTTGATCGGTTCGTACTTTTGTATTTCTTTTCCCATCTCTTTTGATTGTAAGCTCTTTCGGGTAGATTCTAGATTTGTGTTTAAAGTAAGCAGGTTTTTTTTCATATCCGGTAAACTTTCCCTCATCATCAAAAATCATTTGTCTAAATTCCTCCGGTGTACCGTCCTTATTTAAAATCGGCTCATTTATATAATCTTTTTGATTCAACACCCAATTTTTAAATTCGTTATCTGCTCCTCTTACGGATTGTCCATAAATATAACCATCATTTTCTTGATCATTTTTTCCAGCTAAGAAGAAGATATTATCAGAGGTATTTAAACCTCTGTCTGCAACTACAATTGTTCTACCCAAATTGAATCGAGCTTTTGTTCTTTTGTGAATTGGTCTTAGGGATAATTTTTCACTTTCATTTCCTGGAAATAAATCATAAGATAGAGGAATATCATTCGAATCCATCAACAATCCCATTTCAATGATAGGGTCTGGACGATGATTTTTTTCAGGACCTCTTTTGCGATAATTTTTTTGCAAAATATTTCCTTCTTCATCGACCAAATCAGTGTCATTATAATTGATTTCAAAGTAGTAATTTGTACAATCGTAGTAAGTATGAGTAGTATCTCTATTGTAGGTTTCTTTGGTAGCATTCCAGATAAGAGTTTCTATTTCCTCTTTGTAATTTGTGAAGTAATCTAATGATCTGTAAACATCTTCTAACTCGAAACCCTCAAAGGGTTCGAAAAATCGATTTCTTTTGTCAAAAGTTTCTTTTTTAGACCCGGGATAAAGAATTCTTGAAAAAACAAGGAGAGAAAAAATTTTGTTTAGATCATAAGAGATTTTTAAATTTTTTTGTTTGCTAGAAAAAAAGTTGTTTAATTCTAATTCTTCATAAATCTTTTTAATAAACATATAGCCAATATTTTTTCTATTAGAAACGTTTTTTTCGAGTTTCGAATTTTTGATAAGATAAGTAAGATTCGATTCCATTTCTTTTGCTTGTTGCGTAAAATAGGCGATAGGATCATCATATTGTTTTTTAAGATCCTCTAGATATCCAAGTTTTTGAATAACTTCATGTTTTGTTTTTCCATTTTCCTTATAACCATTTACGATAGATAAATAAGTTTTTCCATTTTTGTAAGTACATTTTTTAACGAACATTATAATCACTACTTTCTATAATTCAATTATAACACATTATACAACAATTATACAACCCCTAAAATGAAAAAGTTGACAAAAGAAAACCTAGATAGAATCTAGGCAAAGTCCATTTTTTTTAAAACTACAACTGTAAAACTCGGGAGAAAAAGTTTTATGGAAGTGGAAATCAAGTATGTAATGGTTATATTGCCATTAATCATGGAGGTTTACTGGGAGTAGGGCTTGGAAATAGTACGCAGAAATATTTGTATTTACCAGAAGCTCATACCGATTTTATTTTTGCTATTATCTTAGAAGAAATCGGAGTTGTCGGTGGTGCTTTTATCTTTATTTTATATTTCTTATTGATTGGAAGAATTGTAAAAATTGGAAGAGAAAGTTATACGGATCGGGGTGCTCTTATTTGTTATGGAGTTGCTTTCTATATCTTTATTCATATTCTCATTAACTTAGGGGGAATTTTAGGACTTATGCCAATGACGGGAGTTCCTCTACCATTTATGAGTTATGGTGGAAGTTATGCGATGTGTTTAGTGATTGCTCTAACGTTCGTTCTTCGAGTTGGAGTAGAAACAAGAATGCAGGAGACAAGGGAATTAAACAAGAGAAAAAGTCTAAGAAAATCATGAAATATCCTTGACGAAATAGAAAAAAGGAAGTAAAATGAAAATGTTGATGGCGATGATGACCTTGGAAAAGTCGGAGTGATATCAAGAAAAGAGATTCTTCTAGAATAAGTAAGGTGGAACCGCGGGAATACTCGTCCTTACAAATTGCTAGAAGAATTTTTTGTTGGAGGGGACAAATTATGAATGTCTGGATTACAGCATCTTCTAGGGTAGAAGATAAAAAGTATTTACAACTGGCGAAAGAAGTAGCACAAGTTTTTCAAGAACGAGGTGATCGATTACTGATTGGTGGTTTTGAAAGTTCGATGTTACAACAAATTTATGAAAGTTTTTCAAAAGTTGAGAGAATCGTAACGCTTCCATGCTATCAAGAAGAAGTAAAAAAAGAAACAGAGTTGGTCGATTCTACATTTACTCGAACGAAAATGCTTTTTGATCTTGCGGATATCATTGTGTTTTTACCAGGTGGAACCGGAACCGTTGCAGAAATGTTTGCATCGTTAGAAGAATATCGAACAATCGACGTAAGAAAACAATTGATTTTATACAATGAAGAAGAATTTTATACACCTTTGATTACATTCATTCAAAATTTAGTAACTTTAGGATTCAATCAAAAAGATATTTTAGAAAAAATGGATGTTGTTCACTCCATCGATGAATTAAAAAAGAAAGTGAGGAAATTAAAATGAGTACATTAACAATGGAAAAATTAGTGAACTTATGTAAACAATATGGATTTATTTACCAAGGAAGTGAAATTTATGGAGGACTTGCTAATACTTGGGATTTTGGACCAGTTGGTGCTCTTTTAAAAAACAATGTTAAAAATGCTTGGCTTAAAAAATTTATTCAAGAAGATAAAAATAATGTAGGACTTGATAGTGCCATTCTTATGAATCCTAAAACTTGGGAAGCAAGTGGACATATTCAAACTTTTTCTGATCCTTTAATTGATTGTAAGCATTGTAAGACAAGACATCGTGCTGATAAATTAGTAGAAGAAAATGGGGTAGCAGATGCAGCAGGAATGAGTCATGAAGAACTTCTTCGCTATATTAACGAACACAACATTGTATGTCCTAACTGTGGTGCTTTGGATTATACAGATATTCGGGAATTTAACTTGATGTTTAAAACATTTCAAGGAGTAACAGAAGATTCTAAAAATACGATTTACTTACGCCCTGAAACAGCACAAGGAATTTTTGTAGATTTTTTAAATGTTCAAAGAAGTATGAGATTAAAGATTCCTTTTGGAGTTGGGCAGGTAGGAAAAAGTTTTCGTAATGAAATAACTCCAGGAAATTTTATTTTCCGAGTTCGGGAATTTGAACAGATGGAATTAGAATTTTTCTGTAAACCAGGAACGGAATTAGAGTGGCATGAGTATTATAAAAATGCTTGTAAAAACTTTTTGCTTGCTCTTGGAATCCATGAAGAAAACTTACGTCTTCGTGATCATTCCAAAGAAGAATTATCTTTCTACAGTAATGCAACGACCGATATTGAATATAAATTTCCATTTGGATGGGGAGAATTATGGGGAATTGCTTCTCGAACGGATTATGATTTAAGTCAACATCAAAAAGTATCTGGAATTTCTCAAGAATATTTTGATCCAGAGACGAATGAAAAATATATTCCTTATGTTATTGAACCAAGCCTTGGAGTAGAACGTCTTGTGTTAACGGTTCTATCTGATAGTTATGAAGAAGAAACTTTAGAAGATGGGGGAGTAAGAGAAGTCATGCATTTTCATCCTTTTTTAGCACCTTATAAAGTAGCAGTACTTCCATTGTTAAAAAAATATCATGGAGAAAAAGCTGAAGAAATTTATAGTATGTTCTCCCATGAATTTTCTGCAACTTATGATGAAACTGGAAATATTGGAAAAAGATATCGAAGACAAGATGTGATTGGAACACCATTCTGCGTTACAGTAGATGATCATACAATCAATGAAGGAACGGTTACAATAAGAGATCGTGATACGATGGAACAAGTTACTTTACCAATTTCTGAAGTTGTAAAATATATCCAAGAAAGAATAAAATTTTAAAAAAATGTAACAAAAAAGTATTGCTAAATTTTTAAATCTATGGTATTATGTATTTAGCAAAGAAATTTGCATACAATAAAAAAGGAACACCCAATGCTTTCATGTTGAGTGTTGCCTATAAAATTTGGCGCCACCTAAATCATTGCTGAGTTAGGTGGTTTCTTTCATAATAAAATTATGAATAATATAAAGATTAAAAGAAAGATAATTATTACTAAAGATGAAATCAAAAGATCCTTCTTGTTCATAATATCGCCACCCTTCGTTTTAAAAGAAGTTTGGCTCCACCCAACCATTGGATATTCCTAAAACAATTGTATCAAAAAGTAGACTATAAAGTCAATATAAAAAACAACAAAAATGTAACAAAAAACTCTTGCTAAATTTTTGAGTTTATGGTATGATGTATTTA
>CANQHK010000044.1 GCA_947623645.1 uncultured Bacilli bacterium | reverse complement strand
ATAAGAATATAATAAAAAAGAGTTTTAATCTATAATTTTATCACAATTTATCATTATATTTTTATGCGATTGCCATATACTTTTTTGCCTTTACTTGCATTTTTATAGCTTTTGTGTTATAATGATGAAACATTAAGGGGAGATTACTATGCAGTTTAATGAACTATCTTTATATTTAGAAATTGTAAAGTATGAGGGAATGCTTCGAGAAAAAAAGGAAGAGGCTTTAATGATGCCCGGAGATTCTCTTTCGATTCAAATAGAAATTGAAGAACTTTCTAAAAAAATATTGGAATGTAAAAAATATCTTTCTGTTTTTGGAATTTCTATGGAAGACGCGGAAGAAGTACAAAAATGGAAATGGGCTTGCTCGGATTTTTTAAATCAATTATCGATTGTAGAATATGCTACTTTTATAGATTATCGTGCTCATGGAAAAAATCTTGATATATTTTGTGTTCCTCAAGAAGGAAAATCTTACTTTTTAACCAAAAGACAAAAAAAATTTTAAAGAGAAGAAATGCTTTTTCAACATTCTTCTCTTTTTTTCATATATTATAACAGGAGGAAGAAGTATGTTTAAAAAGAAAAATCATGGTTTCTTCTGTTGCTGTGAACTTTGCAAAACCAAAAGAAAAACTTCCCTTTGGTATATGGGAAGTCTCCTTGCATTTCTAGTAATTATTTTTTATCAGGCAGTGTTACTGATTCTTTTTACAACAAGAATTAATGCAATTATCTTACTAGCCCTTCTGTTTTGGGTTTTGATTGGATTTGCTCGAATTTTGTTTTGATAAATATAAATAAAGATTATCCAGATAATCAATAAAATTTGCTACCTCTTTAATGACGATAACCTCTTCTTGATTAAAGTTGATTCTTTTTAAAGAAAAGAGTTTTGCCATTAAATAGTTTCGTTCATAATCAAAGAGTCGAAATCTTGATTCGTATAAATGTAAAAGTGTTTCGAGATCGATTTCTTTGTAGCTTTCTTGAAAAATTCTTTCTAAATCGTCGGTTGGAAAACCCATCTGTGCAGAATCCCAACTGATAAAATAAAGTTGATCATTTTCTAATAAATGATCTTTTTTTAAATTGTTGTGATTAAAAACAAAACGGATATTCCTTTTTTCTATAATCTCTTGATACCAAGATTCTAGTCTTTCTTTTCCGTATTCTAAAATTTTGTAAACTTTGGAGATATTTAACAGAAAATAATAATGAGAAGGAGCCATATAGACTTCTTCTTCCATCATATTTTGACAACTGGTGTAATAAGAAAGAAGATATGCATATTCTTCTTCCATCGTTTCATAGATTTCTTTTATTTTGTCTAAATCTAAACTCTTATAGTAAGCTGTTTTGGTATGAAGAATCGACGTTAGATAAATCATATCTTCCATTCTTTGGGTAGTATCTATGGGAGTATCTTCAATATATTTTGTTAACTCTATAGGATCATCCCAGTCAGTATATACTTCTGGAAAAAATGGAAAGTTTCTGCTTCTTAAATATTGGTAAACATCTTTTGTTTTTTTCTTATTTTCTTTTGCTACATACTTTTTATTTTCGATATCTTCAATAATTTCTATTTTCTTTCTTTTACAAATTCTTTTGGGATATAAGTCGTATTTTTCAAACAGTTTATGATTCATGTTTTTTGCTTGCTGGTAAAATTAATTTGGAACCAATTTTAATATCGTTTGGATCATTATATTGATTAAATTCTTCTTTGGTTATTCCATAACTATCTAAAATTCCATCTAACGTATCATTATCTCTTACAATATAGACATAATAAGAAGCAAAACTATCTTCTCCTTCAGAAATGTTTGGAAAAAATTGGGCAATATTATTATTTTTCTTTTTTTCAGTTTCTAATTCTTGAGGAAGACTCTGGTCTAAAATATCAATAGGCTCTACTTCCATAATTTCTTCTTGCATTTCTTTTTCTTCTCCTTTCTCATCTATTTCTTCATCATAACATCTTTCTGTTTCTTTTTCTTCTTGTTTTTCTCTTTCCTTTTGTTCTAATTCTTTCATAATTTCCAATTCTTCGATATTTTCTTTAACGGGAGTTTCTTGTTCTTTTCTTTCTAATTCTTCCAAAATTTCATCTTCTATTTTTTGGATTGGTTCTATTTTTTCTACCTGCTCTACTTCTTCTACCCGATCTATTTCTTGTACCCGATTTACATCTTCTTCTACTTGTTCTACTTCTTCTACCTGTTCTACTTCTTCTTTCTCTTTTACTTCTGAAAGTTCAATTTCAATGGTTATTTTTAAAATATCTTCATCAATAATTTCAAAATAGAAGTCATAGATTTTAATTTTTACATCGGATAAATCATATTTATCATCGACTTCAATTGTAAATGGTAACTCCTCTTCAAAAGCCTCTTCAGTTGTACTTGTTTCGTGCATTTTATAAGTTCCTTTTACGAAAAAACTTCCCTCAATCGTATTTTTGGGCGTTGTCTCTAAAGTATGCGTTACTTCCATATCTGTTACTTCTGCAATTCTTGTTTGAAAGGGAATCTCTTTACTAAAAGGAATTGTTTTTTTCATTCTATCATCTCCTAGTCTATCTTATGTTCTAGGATTTTACTTTAGTACAAAAAGAAAAGAGACTTTTCATCTCTTTATTGGTTTTTTAAAGTTAAAATTTTTCCTTTTCCAAAATCTAACTTTTTTTTCGTATCTTCTAAGTAGGTTTTTAATTGTTGACTTTCCGATAAATTCATTTCGATAAAACGATAGAAAACGATAATTTTACTGTTTTTCGCATATTCTATATAATCATTTGCAATTCGATTAATCGTTGCTAAAAAATAAAAAGGGGGAATTTTGTTGATTTCTACTTCTTGATTATACATCGCTAAATAACATTCGAAATCATACTGGTACATCTTTTTTAAAATTTCTTGATTGAAAGGAATTTCTTCAGGAATTTTTCTTTCCCTTCTTTCTCTTTGAAGCGTTTCCAAGCGAATTCTTTCTTTTTCTTCTTCTTGTTTATTTTGTAATTCTAAAAGAAGAGTGATAATTTGTTTTCGAAGCGTACGAATTTCTTCGCTATTACTATGATGAAAAGTTAGATTATTTATCGTATTTCTTATTTCTTCATATAAAGTTTCATCAAAGAGAAGAAAAGGATCCGTTTCTATTAATTTTTTTAAACTTTTTAAAAAAAGAATACTTCCTCTTTTAGATGGATAAATAGAAAGGAATGAAGGAAGTTCTTCCTTCATAATCAAACTTCGAAGTCGTAAACTTTCTTCATAGTCTTTAAACATACTCTTCTCCTTTCTATAATTGTAATTGTATTCTTTCTAAAGATACCTCTTGATTCGTTTCTTTTTTTCTTGGAAATAAGTTAAAGTAAATATCTTGATAAGTATCTACAAAAATGAATTCAATATCTTTTTTTACCTCTTCGGGAATTTCCTCTAAATTTCTTTGATTGTAACGGGGCAAAAAGATTTTTTGAACATGGGCTTTATGGGCACCGATTACTTTTTCACGAACTCCTCCGATGGGTAAAACTCTTCCTCGTAAAGTCATTTCACCTGTCATTGCAACATTACTTGGAATTTTTGTTGAAGTTAAAACCGAAAGAAGAACCGTCGTTAGACTTACTCCTGCAGAAGGACCATCTTTTTTTACAGCACCTTCTTCGGCATGAATATGAATATCGTGTTTCGTAAAGATTTCTTTCTTGATTCCAAATAGTTTGGCATTGGCTTTAATATAAGATAAAGATAGAATAGCACTTTCTCTCATGACTTCTCCAAGAGATCCAGTCAAAGTTAATTTTCCTGTTCCTTGATACATCGTCGCTTCGATTCTTAAAGTATCTCCTCCAAAAGGAGTATAACTAAGACCGTTGACAACCCCTATTTGAGCAAATTCTTCATCTTTTTCATAATCGTAAATTTCTTTTCCAAGATACGTTAGAACTTCCTCTTTTCCAACAACAACCTTTTTGGTTTTCTTCTTTTCCGAAATTTTCTTTTTGATATATTTTCGAAAGATTTTTAAAATAAACCTTTCCACATCTCTTACACCTGCTTCTTTGGTATAAGAACGAATAATATAAAGAAGACTTTCATCTAAAAAAATTAATTCTGTTGGTTTTACATTATAATCTATGTAAGCTTTTGGCAGGATATGTTTCTTTAAAATTTCAAGTTTTTCATATTCGGTGTAACTAGAAAGTTCGATGACCTCTAGACGATCTAAAAGTTCTGTTGGAATTTGTCCTATGTAGTTTGCTGTTGTAATAAATAAAACTTTGCTTAAATCAAAGGGTTCTTCAATGTAGTGATCAACAAATTCTTTATTTTGTTCTTTGTCTAATACTTCGAGTAAACTGGAAGCTGGGTCGCCGTGGATTCCTTTCATCATTTTATCGATTTCATCAATAATAAATACAGGATTTTTAGAACCCGCTTTTTTCATTCCTTGGACGATTAGTCCAGGAAGAGCTCCTACATAAGTTCTTCTGTGTCCGACAATATCTGCTTCATCTTGGATTCCTCCAACGCTAATTTTACTGCACTTTCGATTTAGAGCTTCGGCAATACTTTTAGCAAGGGTCGTCTTTCCTACTCCTGGAGGTCCGACAAGACACAGAATTGGGCTTCTTTCAGAATGTGTATTTTGTTTGACAGCAATATACTCTAAAATTCTAGATTTTACTTCTTCCAAACCATGATGGTTTTTATTTAAAATCTTTTCAATTTTTTCTAAATCTTCTTCGTCTTTTGTTTCTTCCGTCCAAGGAAGAGAAAGCATCCATTCAATATAAGAGCGAGCAGAACTTACTTCTGGAGAATATGCAGACATGGATTCTAAACGAGAGATTTCTTTTTCGATTTTTTCTTGAATTTTTGATGGAAAAATTTTTTCTTCTAAAGTTGTTCGATACTTCATGATTTCAACATCTTGATCGTAGTTTTCTCCAAGTTCTTCTTTAATCACTTTAATTTTTTCTCGGAGGACAAATTCTTTTTGGTTTTTATCGAGTCTTTTTCCGACTTCTTCTTCAATTCTTTTTTCAAGTTCTACAATTTCAAAATCTTGACGAATATCTTGAATTAACATTTTTGCTCTGGTTAAGGGATTATTTTCTAATAAGTATTCTTGTTTTCTTGCATTTGGAAAATCAAAAGAATACGTAATGCTATCCGTTAACATATCTAAGTCATTAATTTCCCGAATTCGTGCCATAAAAATATTTTCATTGGTATACGGAATATTTCTAGAATATTCTAAAATCATACTCTTTACCATTCGAAGATATGCTACTTCTTCTTTGGTATCCATTTCTTCTGCTAAAAGAGATTTAATTTTGGCTTGGAGTACTCCTTCTTCGTTATAGAAAGAAGTAATTTTTACTCTTTTTAAACCATGAAAAGTAACACGAACTTTTCGGTTGGGTAATTCCATTTTTAAAGCAATTTGTGAAAGAACTCCGATAGAAAGTAAATCTTCTTTATGAATGCTTTCTTCTAAAGGATCTTCTTTATAGGCAATCAGGATTTCTCCTTGAAAATACTTTTCGCTAATTTTTATTAATTCCTTCATAGCATCGTCTTCAAAATCAAGTCGGATGTCGACGGATGGGAAAAGCATAACTTCATCTAACACAAGAACCGGTATATTTTTTGCTGGCATACAATCCCCTCCCAAACAATTACTTACTATTATATAGAGAAACGAAAAAAAAATCCATAGTTTTTCTGGATTTCTTTCGGAAATATTTACCAAGTGTGAAATTTTATTTGTCTAAATCACTCTGTTTAATGATAAAAAGACTTCGATCTTTATAAAAAGCATAAAAAACATCTTTTAAGGGTACATTTTCATTTCTTAGAGTTCTTTGAATCCATTTTTCATCTTTTTTAATTTGACGAACGGTATCTTGTTGAATTTCTCCATCTAAAATTAAAGGAAGTGGATAATCGCCAAAACGTCCATCTTTTTTTCGGAAAACACTTAAGTTACCACTGGTTTCTAGAACTGCATAATCCACTTCTTCGATACTTTTGATATGTTGACTTCGAAGTTGCGTTAGTAAATCATCGATGTTATACCGTTGACGAACCATTTCTTTAAAATTGATTACTCCTCGATTAATCATAACGGAAGGAGTTCCATCAAAACAATCGCGCACCTTAGAAAACTTCAAAGACAAGTAACTCATCAAAATTTGAACAAGTACTAAAGCAACAATCGGAAGAATTGCTAAAAAGATGCTTTCTTCTCGGTTATCAATCGACATTGCTGCTAGTTCTGCAATTAAAATGGAAACAATTAAATCGACAATCCCCAGTTGACCTACTTCTCGTTTTCCCATGAATCGATATAAGACTGTGATAATTCCATAAAAAAGAATCGTTCTGTATAAAACAATTAAAAAATCCATGCTATCACCTATTCTTATTATGTTTTTTCTTCCTATTTTTTATACTATTATAGCAAGAAAAAACTAGCGCATTTAAACGCTAGAAATCGTTGATTTAGAATTTTTATAGACAAGCTTCCAACAAATCTTTGATGTTTTCAAAATCTTCTTGGTTTTTCGAATTTCGTAATCTATACTTCGGATATGCTCACATAAAACTGCGCCTTTTACTTTTTTAGAATTTTTAAGATTATAATGGGTTGGAAATTCTTTCTCATTGGAAGTGATTGGACATACTATAACCATTTTCGTATTTTTATTAAAAACATTATTAGAAATTACAATAGCTGGTCGATAACCCTTCTGTTCATGTCCTTTTGTCGGATTAAAATTAATAAAAATAATGTCTCCTTGACTGGGAATATATTTTCTTACCATATTTCTTTTCCTTCCGGATCATCCCAGCTAAAATCTTTGGCCAAATTTTTTCCGTGATATTCTAAAAATCTTTCTTCCAATGATATTTTTGTACTTTTAGGTTTGGATATAATGATTTTATTGTCATCATATTCTAAATTGAGTTTATCATTTGCCTTTAACTTTAAAGATTTTAATATAGGACTAGGGATTCTAATTCCATTGGAATTCCCCCATTTTTGAATTCGAACTTCCATTTAATCATCTCCAATCTATATATAGTCTATACATAGTATATACATTTGTCAATACTTTTATTTCTATTTTATGTTCAAAGTTTTCAAAATTACTTTTTTTTAATTTCGATTCTTTCGGATAGTTTTTCTTCATATTTCTTCTATCAAAACATAAAGTTAATTAGGTGAAGTAATTTGAAATATTTGAAAAGTTTAGCATGGTCGATTATTCCCGTTTTCATTTTCAGTATTCTTCTTAGTGGAATGTATTATTTTGACTGGATATCTCCTAAAATATATTCTTTTTTAGAATTTTTAACTCCAGCTTTATCTTTATTTGTAGGAGGACTCTACTTGGGAAAACATTCTACAGAAAAGGGATGGTTGGAAGGAATGAAACTTGGTGGTGGAATGATCCTTTTTCTATTTATTTTTTCTTATCTTGCTTTCCAAACTGGATTTTCTCTTAAAAGTTTTGTTTACTACTTAATTCTTTTTATCATTACTACTTTTGGAAGCATGCTAGGAATTCGAAATGTTGATACAGAAAATAAATAAAAGCCCACTAATGAGCTTTTATTATTTTTTTATGATTTTACTAAATATACATAAGGACCGAAATGCATCATCTTTTCTATCTTACAAAAACTGTTCTTTTCAAGTAAAAGGGTAAATCAATGCTCCATTTATGATGCTCTTAGAGTGATAAAAACTGCTCGGGAAGTATAGTTGTCGGTTTCACAACCAAGATAGTAAAGACTGCTAAATACACCTGACGCTATAGCATCGCCATAGGCCCCACCACGGCCAAACCAGGGGTAATCAGCCTCAACAAAATCGTTGTAATCATTATACCATCTTTTTGTTTCTGATAGTGCATGTCCAAAACAAACTTCATTACTACATGATGTTGTAGGCTCTTCTGACGTATATAAATCATAATACTTTGCATTAGGAAATGGTATACCTAAATAGGTTCCACTAGACAACGCACCAGTGAATCCAGAATTAGAGAAACTACTAGCTCCACTTCTTGGATTATTGTCATTATCTGCTAGCACTCCCATAACATATTCATTTGCTCCTCCACTCATATCATAGACTCCTGTTATATTTCCGGTTGTTGATGCACTTTTCCCATACACTCCATCATATTTATTTTCCGGTTTATCACATGTATAAGTCTTACTAGCATCTTGTTCATTAGCTCCAATTCCTGTTACATAATTTTTACAATTATTAATTCTTACTTGTTTTTCTTCTGGAGTGGAATATACACCATTTCCATATTTTCCATACTTACTTTGACTTAAGTATGCAACAGCTCCCCATTCACTATTTTTGATCATATGAACGTCTACTTTATTTTGATCTGTTTCAAATCCAAATGGATTCCCGTTCCTCTGCATACTCTTTATAGCATAAAAGAAGTTTGCTATATTATTCCATCTTAATGATGTCTTATTTGGTATTATTTCTAATCCATCGGCGCTTACACAATTTTCTTTTGTTTCTGTACATTGTAAATTATTATCATCGGTATTAGACGATAATGTTTTATGACTTAACTCAAACTTTCCTACCCAGATTCCTGATAATGGTTTACTATCAAATGTAAATCCTTCTGGCGTTCTCCATGTTGTATCTTTCGTATCATCTGCAGTATAGGTACCTTCCTTTGTATCCGTCACACTAGTATTCACAAATTTAACATCAATTTCTCCAGGTGTAGTTTGAGTTGCATTGTCTCCTTTTCCATATTGTCCTTTGATAGTATAACTATATCTCGGAATCCATACCCACATAGTATTAATATCGTCCATTGAGACTTCTTGTCCTATTTTTTCTGTTAAAATATCTCCATTTTCATCTAAATATGTACTTCTTGCATCATTTGTTACGGTTACTGCATTCGCCCACTCTTGGTTATCGTAATCATACCATTTTTTACTGGTATCTGCTACTACCCAACTTCCAGTACCATCTTCTTCATTTTCTTGATATACAACGGGAATTATTCCTTTGGTAAGTTCTGGAATATTAGCTCCACTTTCGTCTGCATATAATTTTTTTTGGATTATATCCTGACTTGCTTCTACTTCAATTTTATAACTTAAACTTTTATT
>CANQHK010000043.1 GCA_947623645.1 uncultured Bacilli bacterium | reverse complement strand
ACCATAAGAGGAACTTAAAAAAGCGGTGATTCCCACCATAAGAGGAACTTAAAAAAGGAACTAGAGAGCAAACTCTAGTTTTATTTATGAAATTAAAATTTTAAATATTAAAAATATTATTGACAAAGCTATGATGATTTGATATATTAAAATCAATCGAACAAACGTTAAATTAAAACATTTAATAAATATAGAAAGGAAAGGTGAAAATATGAGAAAATCATTAATCTTGGTAAGATTAGATATTAAATATTGTGATTACTTAAGACAATTTGATTACAAAGTACCATATAATTATGGTAAGAAAGAATTAAGACCTTTTATCGGAGTACTATTTAAAGTTCATAATTGCTTATATTTTGCTCCACTTTCTAGTCCAAAACCAAAACATTTAAAAATGAAAACAAAATTAGACTTTTTAAAACTTGACAATGGAAAACTAGGTGCTATTAATTTTAATAATATGTTACCAGTAACGGAAAAAAATATAATAAAGTTGGATTTAGATAAAGATTCTGAAACGAAAAAAGAAGAAAAATATATTCATCTTTTAAAAGAACAACTTTTATGGTTAAATCGTCATAGCGAAAATTTGTATAGAAAATCAAAGTGTCTATATAATAAATATTGTAACAAAACTCTGCCTTTTAATATTGCAAAGCGCTGCTGTAATTTTCCATTACTAGAAGAAAAATGTAAAGAATATAATAATTCTTTCTGTAATTTGAAAGAAAAATAAAAAACATTAAAATTTGGTCAAAAAGAAACTTTATATTATGATAAATATATCAAAGAGATTTTCATAAAACGAAAAAGGGAACATTCAGTTTTAGTATGTTAGATGTCTATTCTACTAGTGGTGAAGACATTTAATTCAGAAGTGAATTATGTTATGGACCTCATTTCCTGTTCAATAAAGAAATGAGGTTTTTTAATGAATAAATTAAGTTATGAAGAAAAAACTAAATTGTATTACGAGAAAAAGAACGGAATTACTATTTTGACATTAATGAGTAAATATCATATACTTAAATATAATATATGGTATTGAATATATATGATAGATAGGCAGGGTTTTAATATATTAAAAAAAGAAACAAATCAAATCTGTTTATATCAATAAATATTCGTAAAATAGTAAAAAAAGCTTGCGAAACTTTAAAAATTATAGTATATTATAGATGTGACCGTTACCCAGGAATTAGATTCTTCCGTCTGTTCCTTAGTAATTGGCGAATATTTTAAAAGGAGGAAGAAAATTATGGCTTTAACGACAGAACAAAAGCAAGCAATTGTTAAGAAGTACGCTAGGGGAGAAAAAGATACTGGTTCCGCTGAAGTACAAATTGCAATTTTAACAGAAGAAATCAATGCCTTAACAGAACATTTAAAAGTACATATTCATGATCATCATTCACGTCGTGGACTTTTAAAGAAAGTTGGGCAAAGAAGAAATATGTTAAATTATCTTGCAAAAAAAGATATCACAAGATATCGTGAGTTAATTCAAAAATTAGGATTAAGAAAATAATAATTAGGCACTTTCTTTTAGTGTCTTTTCTTATTTAAAAAAACAAGGAGTGAAAAAATGAAGAAAGTATTTGAAATGGATTTTCGAGGAAGAAAGATTGTTGTAGAACACGGAGAAGTTGCGAAACAAGCCGATGGAGCAGTCGTTGTACGATATGGAGATACAGTTGTACTTTCTACAGCAGTTGTAAATGATACAGCAAATCTTTTATCCGATTTCTTTCCATTAATGGTTTTGTATCAAGAAAAATTATATTCTGTTGGAAAGATTCCAGGAGGTTTTATTAAAAGAGAAGGGCGACCTACCGAAGCAGCAACACTTGCCGCTCGTATGATTGACCGTCCAATGCGACCATTATTCCCAGAAGACTTTAAAAATGAAGTACAAATTGTCAATACTGTTCTTTCTGTAGATCAAGATAATTCTCCAGAAATGACAGCACTTTTTGCATCATCTCTTGCAACTTGTATCAGTAAAATTCCTTTTTTAGGACCAATTGCATCGGTTAAAGTAGGACGTGTTGATGGAGAATTTGTCATTAACCCAACAACGGAACAAGCAGAAAAATCAGATATTGATTTAACCGTTGCAGGAACCTATGAAGCAATTAATATGGTCGAAGCTAGTGCAAAACAAGTAGAAGAAAAAGATATGCTCGATGCTTTAATGTTTGGACACGCTGCAATCAAAGAATTAATTGAATTTCAAAAGCAAATCATCGATGAAATTGGTGTTGCTAAAATGGAATATGAAAAATTAGAAATTAGCGAGGAATTAAAAAGCGAAGTACGAGAAAAAATTGAAAAAGAAATCGACCAAGCTCTTCGCATTACCGAAAAACTTGAAAAATATGCAGCTATTGATAAAATTAAAGATGATCTTGTAAATTCTTATAAAGAACGTTTTGAAGATACGATGAAAGAAGAAGAATACAAAGAATTAATTACCAAAGTTCTTCTCATTTATCATGAAGTTGAGTATGAATTATTTAGAAGAATTGTAGTGAAAGAAAAAACAAGAGCTGATGGACGTAAGATGACCGAGATCAGACCTCTTTCCGCAAGTATTGATTTCTTACCAAGAACCCATGGTTCAGCATTATTTACAAGAGGGGAAACACAAAGTTTATCGATTACAACTTTGGGAGCACTTGGAGAACATCAAATTTTGGATGGACTTAGTCTAGAAGCTGAAAAAAGATTTATGTTGCATTACAACTTCCCAGCATTCTCCGTTGGTGAAACTGGAAGATATGGAGCACCTGGAAGAAGAGAAATTGGGCATGGTGCTTTAGGAGAAAAAGCTCTGTTACAAGTTCTACCAAGTGAAGAAGAATTTCCTTATACGATTCGAGTTGTCTCTGAAATTTTGGAAAGTAATGGAAGTAGTTCCCAAGCAAGTATTTGTGCTGGATGTATGTCTTTGATGGCAGCAGGAGTTCCAATAAAAGCTCCCGTTGCAGGAATTGCGATGGGCTTAATTACCGATGGGGATGACTATACGATTTTAACGGATATTCAAGGAATGGAAGACCACTTAGGTGATATGGACTTTAAAGTTGCAGGAACCGAAAAAGGAATTACAGCCCTTCAGATGGATATTAAAATTAAAGGAATTACCAAAGAAATTCTAGATCAAGCTCTAAAACAAGCAAAAGATGCCCGTCTTGAAATTTTAAAATTAATTACCGATACGATTCCAGAACCTCGTAAAGAAGTTAGTCCGTATGCCCCTAAGACCGAAATTTTCTATATTAAACCAGAAAAGATCAAAGATGTTATTGGTCGTGGTGGAGAAATGATTACCAAAATTATTTGTGATGCTTCTCATGTTCAAACCGTAACCGAAGTAGGAGCAGTCAAAGTCGATATCGAAGATGATGGAAGAGTCATTATTTACCACTCTGATCAAGAAATTATCAATACGACAAAACAAATGATTTTGGATGTTGTTAAAGAAGTAGAAGAAGGAAAAATCTACCCTGCAAAAGTCGTAAAAATCGAAGACTTTGGATGTTTCGTCCAACTATGGCCAGGATGTGAAGGACTCGTTCATATATCCGAACTTGACAATAAACGTGTAAACAAAGTAACTGATGTTGTTGGACTCGATGATGAAATCTTAGTAAAAGCAATTGGACAAGACAAAAAAGGACGATTAAACTTCTCTAGAAAACAAGCATTGAATCCACCTTCAAAAGAAGAAAAATAATTTTACAGTAAAGCAGAAAAAAATCTGCTTTTTTTCTTGGCTTTTTCTATGGGGGGGGTACTATAGTAATTAAGAGATAATATAAGGAGTGTTGCAATGATGAAAACGAAGCAAAAATGGATTTTTCTATTTTTAGTTGTTGTTATGATGATTACTTTAATTGGTGTAACCTATGCAGTTTTTTCGAAAACACTTTCTGGAAATAAAAAATATATTCTAAGATTTAGTGATTTAGAACTTCAATTTGATGAAAGTAAAACAAATGGAAATATCGTTTTAGAAGACATGATTCCTATGAAAGAAGAAGAAGGAAAAAACAATCCAACCTATCGATTTTCTTTACTAAATTTAGGAAATCATGAAATGGAATATACAATTTATATAGTAGAAGATACAAAAACAAACAAAACGCCTAGTCAATTTATAAAATATCATTATACAAGAGATTATAAGAATCTTGATATCACAAGAGGGATAACAGAACAAATAGAAGATGATGGAAGATATTATTTAGAAAAAGATTATATTCAAAAGAAAACGACCTATAACTATGAATTTCAAATGTGGTTAGATTATAATGCCGAAAATGATGTAATGGGGACAGAATACTCCATTCATTTAGAAATTGATAGTGGATACGATGAATCATTTGAGTTTGAAAAAGAAATTACCTATTCTGGACACGAAGAAGAAGTAGAAATTCCTATGAGCGGTTATTACATGATTGAGTTATGGGGAGCAAGTGGAGGAGATATCGACGAATACAAAGGAGGAAGAGGAGCTTATACAAGAGGAAGTATTTATTTAGAAAGAGGAACGAAACTCTATTTTCATGTAGGTGGAGAAGGAACCAATACAGATGTTGGAGGATACAATGGCGGAGGTTCTTTAAGAGAAAAAGCTAGCCTTTATGGTTCTAGCGGAGGAGGAGCAACAGATGTAAGATTAGAACCTGGTAGTTGGGATAATTTTGAAGGATTAAAATCAAGGATTATGGTTGCAGCAGGAGGCGGTGGAGCAAACAATAGAAACCGTGGAGATAAAAGTTACATGTACGGAGCAGGAAATGGAGGAGCTGGTGGAGAGCTCGAAGGTCTTGATGGAGAAAGTGTTCATTACCAAGATGAAAATGATATTCTTAGTTATAATGAACATGCTATAGGAACAGGAGGAACGCAAACAAGTGGTGGTATACAGGTTGTATATGATAAAAATAATACGATTAAGAGCAGAAGTACGACAGGAGGATTCGCTACAGAAATAGCGCATGGTCAGACTGGATCAGGTGCAGGATATTATTCTGGTGGAAATAGTGGACACGGAGGTGCAGGAGGAGGATCATCCTTTATTTCGGGATATCCTGGATGTGATGCGATTAAAGAAACTTCAACAGAAGATAAAATTGAACATACAGGAAGTGCTATTCATTATAGTGGGAAAGTATTTGTATCATCCCTTATGATCGCAGGAAACAAAGAAATGCCTAATAAAGATGGAACAGGAACAACCATAGGAAATACAGGAAATGGACATGCCAGAATTAGTTATCAAAAACTATCTCTTACGAATATTATTAAAAATGGTGGATTTGAAGAAGAAAAAACAGATGTGACTACGGGCAATAATAATTGCTGTTCTCAAGAAAGAACGACGGAGCAAAAATATCAAGGAGATTATAGTCTTCGTGGAAATTACTCTAATAAAGTAACTATTACAGGTGCTCGGGAAACAATGATTATGAGTGCAACAACTTTAAGAAAAGGACATGTTTATTATGCCAGTGAAATGTTTTTAAACAATACAATTTATCCAAGCAATTATTGGCGAGGAGATTTTGATTTGTTTTTGTATGGTGGAACAGCAACTGGATATCCAGAATATGTCAATATTGCTATCAATGAAATTCAAGAACAAGGAGTTTGGTATCACTTAAGTGATATTTTCACATCAACTGTAGATGCACCTTATAATTTTCGACTAGGATATTTTTGGCCGACGACAACAGAAACTCTAAACCTTGAACTTTACTATGATAATCTACTGCTAATCGATTTAACAGAAAGCTTTGGAACAGGAAAAGAACCAAGTAAAGAATGGTGTGATAAAAACATAAAATGGTTTGATGGCAATACAAGAATTTCTTACGATTATGAATCCTTTTAATTTCTTTTGTTACAGTAGAGGCTGTAATGAAATTATTTCATCACAGCCTTTCTTTTTCTATATAAGTTGCCTCCAGTATATCGACTTTCCATTGCTCTTTTAATTTTTTATAAGTTTCTTTATCGACATTGAATGTATACGTTACACAAGCACCATAATCAATTTTTATTTTCTTTTGATTCTTTAATTGATATTCTATTTTTTTGACATCGGAGTAGGGACATATAATTTCTATTTTGTATCCCATGACAAGAGAAAGGAGAGAAGTCTTTTTTAAAGTTTCGGAAACACTTTTGGAGTAAGCCCGAACAAGTCCACCTGCTCCTAACTTAATACCACCAAAATAACGAATAACAACGGCTAAAACATAGTTGATGTTTTTCTTTGCTAAAACTTCCATCATAGGAGATCCAGCCGTACCAGATGGTTCGCCGTCATCGGAAAACCTGGCTTCATTTTCAAGAATGTAAGCATAACAAATATGCGTTGCATCGGCATATTCTTTTTTTAATTGATTTAAAATTTCATCTTTCTCTAGAGTAGAATAAACTTTATAAATTTTTGTAATAAACTTGGAGTTTTTAAGGATGATTTCATTTTCAACGTTTTTGGAAATGGTATACATACAAATTCTCCTTATTTTGAGCAAATCATTTTTCTTTTACAATAATCATTCTCAATTTGTTTTAAATAGTTTTCAATTTCAAACCCCTCTAAAAAGCTTAAATATTCTTCCGCATCTTCAATCGTTTTACCACTTCTTGAAAAATCTTCTCGAATCCAAAGAGAGAAAACACTTCGAATTGCATATTTTAAAGATTCTTCATTGGCCTTATGTACATCTTTATCTCTTCTTTTATACCAAGTCGTATCGATTGCATATAAACTTTCTCCATCAAAAATTAAGTTAAATGCCAAATCAAAGATTTCTATTTTTTCTTGATTTAATGCATCCATTTCTACTTGCATAGCATCGTAGGCTTTTTTTAAAGCATCAAAAGGAATTCTTCGAATGGCTTGTTTTGAAGTAAGAAACTTCGAATGAAATAAGTTTTTACTAGGAGCACAAAAAGAAGTATAACCGAGAAGTTCTTCTTTACAAACATGAAGTTGAATTGGAAAGAGAAAATGCGGAAGAAGAATATCTTCCGTTGTAAGAATCGAAGAAAGATTCGTCATTCCAAAACCAACATCTTCCATAGGATCATCTTCTTCAATCGAACTCCACAACACCTTGTAGGCCAACTGATCCACCTGACTTTTATGACAACTTCCTTCACTTCCCATTCCAAGAGGAATCAAAGAAAGCTTTCTTGTTTTTAAAAATTTACGATAATCTTCCCGACAATTAAAATTTTGAATTCGACTCATCGTTCATTTCCCCCTTTTTAAAACTTTCTAAATTATATCATATTTTTCTTAGTTTGTCAAAAGATTGTGGTATAATAACAGTAGGAGGAAACCCAAATGGAAGAAGAAGTCAAAAAACGAATTCACAATAAATTATCCCTTGTACCAGAACTTCCTGGAAGTTATCAAATGAAAAATAAAGAGGGGTTTATTATTTATGTTGGAAAAGCAAAAAACTTAAAAAGAAGAGTAAAAAGTTATTTTACCGGAAGAGTTTCTGGAAAAACAGCGATGTTGGTTCACGATATTGATGATTTTGACTATATTGTTACTTCTTCTGAATTAGAAAGTTTAATATTAGAAATTACGTTAATAAAAAAATATAATCCCAAATATAATATTTTGTTAAAAGATGATAAGAGTTATCCCTATATTGAATTAACCAATGAGAAGTATCCCCGTCTTCGAATTGTGAGAAATATTCATCGAAAAAAGAATAAATCCAAATTATTTGGACCCTATCCCAATGTAACTGCAGCAAGAAAAACAGTCAATATGTTAAATCGACTTTATCCCTTAAGAAAATGTGAAACATTAAAGAAAGATGTATGTTTATATTATCATTTAGGGGAATGTTTAGGTTACTGTAAAAAAGATTTAGATCCGAAGAAAATAGAAGAGATGACTTCAGAAATTACTTCTTTTTTAAAGGGAAATCAAGAAGTTGTTACAAAGAAATTAAAACAAGATATGGAACAGGCAAGTCTTGCAATGAATTATGAAAAAGCTTTAGAATTAAAAGGAATGTTAGAAGACATTGAAGTCACTTTAAGACATCAAAAAATTGATTTAAGACATAACTATAATTTTGATTTATTTCAATATTATCAAGAAAAGAATTACTTATCCATTCAAGTTTTTTATATACGAGAAGGTCTTTTATTTGGAAAACATGCAGAAATTTTAAATTCTTTAGAAGATGCCTCTGAAGAAATGTTAGAATATATTATCAAGTTTTATGAAAAGAATAATTTACTTCCAAAAGAAATTATCGTACCATCTACAATCGATAAAGAATTATTAGGAGAATATTTACAAGTAAAGGTTTCAACGTATCAAAAAGGAGATATTAAGAAACTTTTAGATTTAGCAGAAGAAAATGCTAAAGTAAGTTTAGAAGAAAAGTTTGAAAATTTAAAAAGAAGTGATGAAGAAAGATTCCAAGCAGAAGAGGAGTTAAAAAATCTTTTAGGTCTTTCTAAATTAGAGCGAATTGAAGCATTTGATAACTCTCATTTATTTGGTACCTATTATGTTGGAGGAATGGTTGTATTTGATCATTTCCAACCCAATAAAAATGAATATCGGAAATTTAAAATTAGTACAGAAATCAAAGATGATTTAAGTGCTATGAAGGAAGTTTTATATCGGAGATATTTTCGAGTATTAATGGATAATTTACGAAGACCAGATTTAATTTTAGTCGATGGTGGTGAACTTCAAGTAGCGGTTGCAAAAGAAATTATTGATTCTTTAAAATTACCCATCGCAATTGTTGGATTAAAAAAGGATGATAAGCATAGAACGAGTGTCTTAATCGATTCTTCATTAAAAGAAATTCCTCTTCCCAAAGATTCTAGTTTATTTGTCTTTCTCTCTAAAATCCAAGAAGAAGTCCATCGTTATGCCATTACCTATCATAGAACGATTAAAAACAAAGGAAATCTAGCCTCCGTCTTAGATATGGTAGAAGGAATTGGACCAATGAGAAGACGAGAACTTTTAAAGAAATTTTCTTCTTTAAAGAAAATCAAAGAAGCGTCGATTGAAGAATTAAAAGAAGTAATTCCAGAAAATGTAGCCATTAGTTTACAAGAATATTTGCAAAATTTAAATTCCTAAAATGATATTCATCGTACAAAATTGCTAAAATCACAAAAAAAGTACGATGCATCGTACAAAAATAGTTATAGTATAATGAGCAAGATGGAATGATTCATAAAAACATAATTGAATGGTTATTAAGAAAAAATAAATAAAATAGAGTTTGTAGAAATTTTAAAATTTTTTTTGACGTCAAATTATAGATTTGAAAAATAAAACATATTGATTTCAGAAAAAAAATGAAAATTAATTTGACTTAAAAAATTAAAAA
>CANQHK010000042.1 GCA_947623645.1 uncultured Bacilli bacterium | reverse complement strand
ACAAATCAAGATGAATCATCATCTAGTAGTACATGTGATAATCCAGAAAATCAATATGATGGAGAATATGGGAAGAGCGCATCAACAACGGGAAATATAACAGGAGTGTATGATATGAGTGGTGGTGCTCAGGAATATGTCATGGGAAATTATAATAAAACAACAAGTAGTAGTGGATTTTCCGATAATTTAGGAGAAATTGCTACTAAGTATTATGATTTATATACGACAGAAGATGCTCAAACGGCGTGTAATGGTGGAGTATGTTATGGACATGCATTATCCGAAACCACAGGATGGTATAATGATGACGCCCACTTTGTTGACTCTTATGTTTCTTGGCTCTGGCGTGGTGGATATCACCCCGAAGGTGCAAGTTCGGGGGTATTCTCGAGTGATTGTGCAAAAGGCGGCGGGACTGTTGGAAATTCTTCCCGTGCGGCTCTTGTAACTCTTGACTACAATGATTAGGTTTGCCTTCACTCTATATTTAGTATTTAGATACTTTGATGCGTTTATTGTAGAGATTAAATGACAAAGAAACACTGAATCAGAAAAAGGCTAGTATTATGGAAATGTTCTATTGTTTGTTTTGGAATTAAATATAACGTGAAAATATTTCTTAAAGTTGGATAAATTTATTTAGTAAATTAGATATCTTTGGATATCTTTTTCTTATGTAAAATTTTTTCTTTCTGTTGACAATATTTCTCCCTTACTATATAATGAAAATATAATAATTGTTGGGAGGCGTCATTTTATGGAACGAAAAATCATGAATGATTTATTAAAATGGAAACGAGATAGTAATCGTAAACCACTTCTCATTTACGGTAATAAACAGATTGGTAAAACGTATACAGCTATTGAATTCGGCGAAAAAGAATACAAAACGACTTGCTATGTCAACTGTGAAAACAATCGTGAAGTATTGGATATTTTTTCAAAAGAAAGAACCATCGATAAAATTATTTTTAAATTATCTTTATTGGTGGGAGAAACCATTTTAAAAAACGACACCTTAATTATTTTAGATAATGTTTCTGATACAGAGATTGTAAAAGGAATTAAGAAATTTGGCAAAGAAGAAAATGATTATCATATTTTGTTTATTACCTCTTTAAAAGAAAACTTACTTCGTTTTAAAGGAGAAGAATTACAGTATCGTTATATGTTTCCAATGGACTTTGAGGAATATTTAAAAGCAGTTGGAAATGTGGAATTGATTGATTTTATTAAAAATTCTTATAAAAATCATAAGAGTATGCCTTTTCATAGTGTTGCTATGGAACATTTTGAAAATTATTGTTTAACAGGAGGTCTTCCAGAAATTATTCAAGCAAGTTTAGATGGTGAAAGTGATTTAAAACTTCGGGCTCGGCAAAATAAAATTTTAGATACATACAGAAAAGAATTTCTTTCCATTCCAAATTTTATAGATATTATTCGTGCTGATGAAGTTTTAAATGTTTTACCTTACCAACTATTAAAGACAAATAAAAAGTTTCAGTATGGTCTTATGAAAAATGGGGGTAGAAGTAAAGATTACGATAAGGCATTAGAATTTTTAAATGTGAATGGTTTGGTTCAAAAGTGTTATAAAGTAAAGCAGATTGAAGCACCTCTTAGTAAAGTAAAAGAGAGTGATTCGTTTAAACTTTATTTAAATGATACGGGTTTACTTGCTATGATGATGCAATTATCTAGATTGAAATTTTTAACGGATAATACAAGCAAATATATTTTGTTTGAAAATATGGTAGCAAATTCTATTTCCAATTGTGGATATAATCTTTATTATTATCAATCAGAAGGAAAAGCAGAAGTACCATTTCTTGTACAATCTCGAAGTGGAAAGATTATTCCTATTGAAATTGTCAATAAAAATATGGCTAAGTCTAAGTCTTTAGCTCTTGTTATGAATCGTTTTCAACTAACGGATGCGATTCGTATTACGGAAGATAATTTTTCTCTTAAAAAAGGAGTCTTTTATGTTCCTATATATGCTCTATTTTGTTTGAAGGATAATTTATAATAGAAAAGAGGATTATTCATGGTAAAATTAATACTTGTAAGACATGGGGAAAGCATTTGGAATTTAGAAAATCGTTTTACTGGATGGTGTGATGTAGGTTTATCGGAAAATGGTGTTTTGGAAGCCATTGAAGCAGGGCAAGTTTTGAAAAAATTGGGATATAGTTTTGATGTTTGTTATACTTCTGTTTTAAAAAGAGCAATAGATACTCTTACTTACATTTTGAAAGAACTTCATCAAGAAGATTTACCGATTTATTATTCTTGGCGTTTAAATGAACGGCATTATGGGGCATTACAGGGATTAAATAAAGAGGAAACGAGAAAAAAATATGGAGAAGAACAAGTTCAACTTTGGCGAAGAAGTGTGAGTGTTCGACCTCCAGCTTTATCCAAAGAGGATCCTCGCTATCCTGGAAATGATATGAAATATAAAGATTTAAAAGAAGAAGAACTTCCTTTAACAGAAAATTTAATGGATACGATTGATCGAGTTCTCCCTTATTGGAAAGATGTTATTGAAAAGGATTTGAAAGAAGGAAAAAAAGTTCTTGTTGTTGCGCATGGAAATAGTCTTCGAGCTCTTATAAAATATCTGGATAATCTTTCTGATGATGAGGTTATGAAACTAGAGATTGAAACAGGAAATCCTATTTGTTATGAATTTGATGATGATTTAAAACCAATTCGTCATTATTATTTAAAAGAGAAAGGGGAACAATAACATGTCCAAAAAAGTACGAAATGGAAAACTCGAAGAAAGGGTGCGAAAAAAGAAATTTCCTTGGTGGTGGATTCTTATTATTCTTGCTGTTCTTATAGTTTCTGTACTTGCTATTTTTATGATTTATGAAATGAAAGAAGAATCCATTCTTCGAGAAGAAGTGGAAGTTTATTTAAAAAAAGATCTTGCAACTGCTGAATTTGATACGGATAATATCAAGACCAAAGGGGATTATGCAATTCTAGAAAAAGAAATTAAGAAATATTTTAAAGATGTTTCCGATACAGTTCAAAAAATTACAGATTTAGAAGAAGATGATACATTTACAAATATTTTAACTCCAGCAAACTTTCAAGAAGATGGACCGGAGTTTGAAAAAAGTTTCCAAAAAATTACAGAAATTAAAGAACAAGTAGAATCTTCCATTTCCGATTTAACAAAATTATGTTCTAAAGAATATATTGATTCTTTATTAGATACGTACTCTTTAGACTCTTATTATACAGATTTATACCAAGAATTAATGTATTCAGAAGATGATTTGAAAGACCTTACTGAAATTCAAAATCAGATGACGTCGGTCGGAGATTTTTTAAAAAATTTTTTGCAAGATTGTGAAAATATTTTGACCTTTTTGAAAGAAAATTCGAAAAGATGGATGATTGAGAACAATGAACTTGTCTTTTATACAGATGAATTGTTAAAAGAATATCAGGATTTAACGAAAAAGCTTGTAGAAGATAGTAATTTTTAAATATTGGTATAAATTTAAAAAATCCTCTCATAATGGTAATGGGAGGATTTTAATATGAATGAAAATATTGAATTAGTAGAACATATTTATAAGGATTCCGAAATGAGTGTTTATACTCTTTCTGATTTATCCGATAAACTAAAAGAAAAAGATAATAAAATTAAAGGTAGTATCGAAGATATTCTTCATGGATATGAAGGATTTTTAAGAGATGCGAAAACGTATTTGGAAGAAAAAGGAAAACCTCTTTCTAAGACACCTATGATGGCAAAGATGGGGGCACGCATGGGAATTAAAAAAGAAGTGAAAAGTGATAACAGTGATAGTAGTATTGCAGATTTATTAATTCAAGGAGTATCAATGGGAAGTATCGATATGGAAAAAAAGATTAAAGCTTATGAAAAAGAAGTGGATAAAGAACAGTTGATGCTTGCTAAAAAGTTTTTAAAATTTCAACAAGAAACGATTGAAAAATTGAAGAAATATTTATAAAATTTCTCCTTGCGAAAATTTGTTTGATATTGTATACTGTTGTTAGGTGATAAGAGTGGAGAGAATTATTTTTCATATTGATGTAAATAATGCTTATCTTTCTTGGACAGCAGTTGCTATGCTTCGAAGTGGAAGTTCTATCGATATTCGAAAAATTCCTTCGGTTATTGGTGGAGATGAAGCATCGAGGCATGGGATTGTTCTTGCGAAAAGTCCGGTTGCAAAGAAACGGGGTGTTGTAACAGCAGAGCCCTTGTATCAAGCAAGAAGAAAATGTCCCGGGTTAAAAGTTTTTCCTGCCAACAGAGAACTTTATCAACAAGAGTCTGATAAACTTTATCAATATTTCTTAACTCTTACTCCGACGGTTGAAAGATATTCTATCGATGAATGTTTTTTAGATTTTACTGGAACTTCTTATTTATATGATGATTATTTTAAGTTAGCAGAAAAAATACGTGCCTTTGTGAATCAAAATTTTGGGATTACTGTTAATATTGGAATTGCTCGAAATAAACTTTGTGCAAAGATGGCCAGCGATTTTGAAAAACCGAATAAAATTCATACTTTGTTTCCCGAGGAAGTTCCTTCTAAAATGTGGCCTTTATCGGTCGATGATTTATTTATGGTCGGAAAGAAATCAGCAGCAATTTTGCATCAACTAGGACTTCATACAATCGGAGATTTAGCTCATACTGATGAAATTCTTCTTTCTAAATATTTTAAGAATCAAACGCAAAAGATGATTGATTCAGCGAGGGGGTGGGATGATTCTTTGGTAGTTGCGAACCCTTCGAAGGATAAGAGTATTGGTGTATCCGATACTTTACCAGAAGACGTAAAGGATTTAGAAAAATTAAAAGAAGTTCTTCTTTATCAAGCAGATCGAGTAGGGCGAAGTGCAAGACGAGAAAAAGTTTATGCAAGATGTATTGCCATTCTTTTAAAAAACAGTGATTTTATTCCTTATTCTCATCAAAAGAAACTTGTAAATCCTACAAATGCAACAGAAGAAATTTATAAAATTAGTTGTGAACTTTTGGAAAATGTTTGGAAAAAGGAACCGATTCGTTTAATTGGAATTCGTCTTTCCGATTTTACAGATTGTTATCACAAACAAGTTTCTTTTTTTGAAACAGAAAGTGAAGCTCGAGTGGATCAACTTCAAAATGCTATTGATTCGATTAATGATAAATATGGAAAATTAAAAGTAATGCCAGCAAGTATGAAAAAAAATTAATTTTTTCTTCCTTTTTAATTCAAAATAAGATATTATATAAATTAGGGGAGAAAAAAATGGAAGAAATATATGAACAATTAGACACAATCAAAGATATTGACGAAAGAAAATCTTTTGTCTTAGAAATTTTGGGGGATTTTCCTCCTGAAGAAAGAAATGATTTCCTTTCTTCTTATATTCAATTTGAAAAAAAGCAAATGGCTTCTTTTATGAGCGAAAAGAATCATTCGAATCATATTGGAGATTTTGTTGCAGTAGAAAAATTTCGTAAGAGAATCAAAAGAAGTAAAAGATTTATCCAGACTTTACGAGAAATTTCCAATCTTTCTTTTTTAGTGGAAGAAAAGGGGGATGATTCTTGCTCTAAAGACGAGGGTATTTCTTATAAGAGCAAGAGTTTTGTGGAACTTTTTTATGAAAGACTAATCGATTTGGATGAATTTTGTAAGACTGAGTTTACAAAAAAATTAGAGGAACACGAAAAAAATCCTCTTTCTCTTGATGCTTTAGAAGAAATGAAGGAAAAATGTACGGAATGTAGAAAGTATTTAAAAAAACTTTATTCTATTGCAAAACAAGATAACCAGGACAATTTAGAAAGAATCCAATATTTAAGACGAAGTCGGAAACTTTTAGAGGATTATATTAATCATTCGATTTCTATTGGTTATAAATTAGAAAAACAAGAAATGAAAAAGAATGAAACGTTCGAAGAAGTATTTGGTCAAGAAGAACCTCTTTCTCCATTAGAAATACAATATGTCGATGCAATTATTCATCACAAGAATATTTCGATTGAAGATTTTCCAAGTTGGATTACAATTCTTCGAAAAACCATTCAATATTATCCTTTAGAAGAAGTTTCTTCTGCAATTTGGAAAACGATTGACTTATTAAATCAAGAAAATCTTTTAGATTCTGAAAAAGAAAAATATTATTTAGCAATGATGGATACTCTTCGGTTAAAACAAAAGAATACTTCAAAAGAGTGCAAAAAAGAAAGAGAAGAAATTCGAACAGTTTTAGAAAATCTTCGTTCTTCTTTAAAGAACATAAATCTTTCCTTTGTTGATGAAGAACAAGTTTTGGATTATGAAGTTTTAGAATACTGTCTTGATCACGTAATGCCTTATTATTATTTAAGACGTATTTTATCTCTCAAAAAAGATTTTGCTTATTTCGAAAAAGATGGACAATCTCTAATTACATTAGTTCTTCAAAAATATATAGAAAGTCAAAAAATAGAATTAAGAAATCATAGAAGAGATTATATTCCAAAAGAATATTATCGAAATTTTTATCAATTACTTCTTCATGTTAGTAGATTATCCAAAAAGACAGAAGAAGATATTTCGAAAATTAAAGAAGAATTTAAGACCTATTTACAGAACAGTAAATACAAAACAGAAAATAAGAATGAAGCTATGTTTGAATTTCAAAAGCTTCTTGGAGAAGACCTTGCCAAAGAAAACTTTTCTTTTACAAGAGATATTTCTTCCATTACGGATAACTTAAAAGATTTAACACCTTACTTAACGCGATTTGGAAAAAAACGAACGATTTTTCAAGAAGAATATTTTCAATCAAATGAAAGAAAAATGGAAGAATTTCAAGAACAGTTTTATCAAAAATATGGAGAATATCCAAGCTTTGAAATGACTGTTCAAATGACGGGAATTCCCAAAAAAGATTGTATGAATGCTTTTTATCATTGCGCAACGGTCACTTTAGGAAACTCTAAAACTGCTTACTCATTATTACAAGATGGAAAAGGTTCTAATTATCTTCGAATGCATGTATTTGATCTTACAAGTTACATTCATGATGGAGATGAAGCAGAGATATATTTGAGAGAAAATGGTGGAGAGAGATTTCATAATGAAGTATCTTATACAAAAAATAAATTAGTTCCATCGATTACGTATCAAGTAAAAATTTTTCCTAATGGAAACGTTGGAAATTTAAAAATTTATCCAAGTGTCGTAGAAGTATCTAGGGAATATAATTCAATTGATGGATATCGTGAAGATGCTTTATTAAAAAGTTACATTGCAACATATAAAAAACTGTTGAAAACAAATTTTGCTCCGGATAATATAGAAAAGTTTGAAAATACTTTGAGGGATTTTTTTGAAGAGAGCGTTTTTCACTTTTGCGAAGAACATGCAATTCCTATTATTTTATATGGTCAAAATTATCCAGATGAATATACTTTGATGAGTATTCAAGGGGATTTAGGACCGATATTTTCGAAGATGTCTAAAAGTCAGTTCCATTTTTATTCACAGATTTTAAGAGATCAAATTGATAAAAATCATTATACCAATCGAGATTTTGATAAAGGGATATATAATCTTAAATTAGAAAGTCCTTCTAGTTATGTAGATTTAGTGAATCAAAGATTCTTACTTGCCTATGAAAAAATGGGACAAGATAAAAATTCCCTTACTACTGCTTTAGAATTATCCAATCAGGTTGTAGATGTAGCGAATGAAAAAATAGGATATGTTCCTGAAATTGTTGAAAAAACAAAATCAAAACGAAGAAAGTCTAGTTTATCTTAACTAGATTTTCTTGCATTTTTAAAGAAGTTCTTTTATACTTTTGTTAGGTGAAATGATATGGATTTGAAGGAAGAAGTCTTTTTAAAATATTTAGAAAAATATCAACAGTTTGTTTTCGAACTTTCTAAAGTAAAAAAATATCCTAGTAATCTTACTCATTTGTTAAATTTAATTGTTCCAGCATTTATTTTTAAATATGGTCTTCGTTATGAGAAACTTCTTTTAGATATGTTTTCTAACGTTACAATTATAATTCAAGAAAAACATGCTGAAGTAGTGCAGGCATCTTTTGCAAGGAAACTCATAAAAGATGGAGATGGTTATTCTTCCTTAAAATATATTTATCTATATCGATATGAACAAACAGGTCTTATGGAACTTTTAGAAAATTTGATTCATGAATTTAATCATGCTGTAAACTCTTTAAAAAATGAAATTCGATATGATGAAAAATATGTTTATCTTCGAAGTGGTTTAACCTCTCTTGTTTATGACCGAAATACCCTTTCAGCTCTTGAAAAGCAAGATGAAGTTATTTTGGAAGAAATTATTAATACTCATCAATCCAATGAACTTTTAGAGGTTATTGCCTCTTTTAACAAATATGCCATTCCCGATTCTACTCTTCGAACAAGTGTTGAAACAGTTGCTAGGCTTTATCCAAATTATCAGTCCCGTGCTTATTATTTGCAAACGATGATTTGTAAAAGGCTTCTTGAAAATACTACTTTTATAAGAACCTTAGAGGATTTACGCTTTCAAGGAGAAGTTCAAGAAATGGAAGAGTGGTTTGATACAATCGTTGGAAAGCAAGGGAGTTATAAACGTTTGCAAGTTTTACTTTTAGAGAGTTTTCAATTGGAAGAAAAGTTGCAGACGCAAAAATGGTTTCGTAAAAAGACTCTTTCTAAGTTACGAAATCTCAGTCAGGAATTGTTTGCTTTGACTTTCACTTTTGATCAAAATTGCAATTTTCGCTGATACCTTTTTTTATAAAAAATAGTCGTTTTAAAAAGTTTTCCACAAGACCTGTGGAAAACTTTACAATTTTTATTCGAAAAAAAATTAAAAAAATTCAAAAAAATGCTTGCAAATTACAGATTTTGTATGCTATAATCTTAATTGTGTGACTGCTTAGATGTGAGAGGTTGCTGATACGCCGGGCAAAGTTGCTAGCACGTATCGGGTTTTTCTCACGGAGCAAGTCTATACTAGATATAGGCGAAGGGAGGAAATACAAAATGTCAAATACTAAAATACGTATTCGTTTAAAGTCATACGATCACAGACTTTTGGATAATGCTGCTACGAAAATTGTTGAAACGGTCAAAAGAAGTAATGGAGAAATTAGTGGACCAGTACCACTTCCAACAGAAATTGAGAAGTTTACAATTTTAAGAGCTGTTCATAAGGATAAAGATTCACGTGAACAATTCGAAATGCGTACACACAAAAGATTAATTGATATTAAGAATCCAAGTAAGGATACTATTGAATTACTTTCAAAGTTAGACTTACCAAGTGGTGTTGATATCGAAATTAAAACAAAATAATTAAATGGAGGAAAATAATATGAAAGGAATCTTAGGTAAAAAAATAGGAATGACTCAAGTATTTACTAAAGAAGGTAAATTAATTCCAGTTACTG
>CANQHK010000041.1 GCA_947623645.1 uncultured Bacilli bacterium | reverse complement strand
GCCTGTGTCATACTATCTCTTCCTTTAATAGCAGAACCACCTGCAGAATCTCCCTCGACTAAGAAAATTTCACTTACAGTTGCGTCTTTGCTTTTACAATCAGATAATTTTCCATAAAAATTAGTAACATCTAAATCCCCTTTTCGGCGCGTCAATTCTCGAGCCTTTTTAGCAGCAACACGAGCCCTTGCAGCAGTCATCGATTTATCGACAATAATTCTAGCCTGATCTGGGTTTTCAAGTAAAAATCTTTCAAAAGACTCCGAAAAAATCTTATCCGCAATTCCTCGAACCTCTGCATTTCCAAGCTTTGTCTTTGTCTGACCTTCAAACTGTGGATCAGGATGTTTACAAGAAATAATCATCGTAATTCCTTCACGAACATCATCTCCAGAGAGTGGATCATCCTTTTCTTTCAACATACCATTCTTCGTTGCATACTTATTTAAAACTCTAGTTAAAGCACGACGCACGCCATCTTCATGAGTACCACCTTCTGGAGTAGTAATATTATTAACAAAAGAATAGATTGCCGAATTATATGTTTCATTGTATTGTAAAGCAACTTCTAACGAAATATCCTTTTCTTTTCCATAACAATCAATAATTGTTTCATGAATAGGATTTTTATTTTTATTAAGCATCTCTACATATTCACGAATTCCACCTTCATAATGAAAATCTTCATGCTTATCATCTTCTCTCTCATCCCTTAAATGAATTTTAAGTCCCCGATTTAAAAAAGCTAGTTCACGAAGCCGATTATGCAAAATTTCATAATTAAATATCGTCGTTTCTTTAAAAATTTCTGGATCCGGTTTAAAAGTTACTGTTGTACCTGTCCGATCATCAGAACAATGATCGATAATTTTCAAATCTCCTACAGGATGTCCTCCATTCTCAAATCTTTGAAAATAAACATTTCCATCCTTATAAACACGAACTTCTAACCAACTACTAAGAGCATTGACAACACTGGCTCCAACACCATGAAGTCCACCAGAAACCTTATATCCTCCACCACCAAATTTTCCTCCAGCATGAAGAACAGTATAAATCGTTTCTACTGTACTTTTTCCTGTCTTTGGGTGAATATCAACCGGAACACCACGTCCATCATCCTTAACAGTAATTGTATTTTCTCGACCAATAATGACTTCTATGTCATCACAATATCCAGCCAAAGCCTCATCAATAGCATTATCGACAATCTCCCAAACCAAATGATGCAATCCTCTTTCACTCGTTGTACCAATATACATACCAGGTCTTTTTCTTACGGCTTCTAATCCTTCCAAAACTTGTATGGAAGAGGCATCATAATTTCCTTCAACTTTTTCATCTAATTCATTCATGTTATTTACTCATCCTTTCCCGAATATTTCCAGAAAAAACTTCAAATATTTTACTATTTTCAAGCATTTTCTTATTCATATTTTTTAAATCTGTTGCAGTAATAATGGTCTGCACATCATTTTTAATATAATTCATTAATCGATTTCTTTTTTTAGCATCGATTTCACTAAAAATATCATCCAATAAAAGAATCGGGCTCTCCCCTGTTTTCTCTTTAAAAATAGGAATTTCTGCTAGTTTAAAAGCAATAATAGCAAGCCTTTGACCTCCCTGAGAAGAAAATATTTTAACATCATCTTCTTCTAAATAAAAAGAAAAATCATCACGATGAGGCCCATATAAAGTATTTCCTTGTTGCAATTCTCTTTCAAAATGCCTTTGAATCTTTTCTTTCAAAGATTTTTCAATAAACTCTTCATCAAATTCAAAAAAATCCAAAGAATTTTCATAGACTACTTTTAAACCTTTATAATTCGATATTTTTTCATAAATATCAGAGATAGAATCATTAATTTTATGAAGAAATTCTATTCGATACTTATAAATATAAATTGCTCTCTTAATTAACTTGTCTGTTAAAATATCCAAATATCTTGTATCAGAAAGATGATTAATATACATTGTTTTTAAATATTCATTACGAGTCTTTAATATTTTATTATACTCATTCAAACATTGAATATAATGTTTATTAATTTGGCTAATTTCAATATTTAAAAGATTTCTTCTCCCCTGTGGAGAACCTTTAATAATATCCAAATCATCCGGCGTAAATAAAATAACATTAAGATTGGTAATATAATCAGATATTTTCCGAATTTCCGTTTGATTAACATAAGTTTTTTTAAAATTTTTACCGATATCAACTTCTAATTCTTGATAAGTATGATCTTTCTGTAAACTTCCCTTAACTTTTGCTAATTCTTCATCTTTTTGAATTAAATAAACCTGTTCTCCAAAACGATGGGATTTCGTAACAGCAAGTATATAGATAGCTTCTAGTATATTGGTTTTACCTTGACCATTATTACCGATGAAAATATTAATATCTTTACCAAGCTGAATCTTAGCTTTTTTATAATTTCGAAAATGAATAAACTCTAATTTTTTTAAAATCACGTCTTTACCCACAAAAACATCATATTCTCACCTTTTTGTCAAAATAAATATACCTATACACATGAATATATTATACCACAAATAGGGACGAATGAGTAACAAAAATCAACTTTTTAATGATTTTTTTACCTTAAATTTAAGAGTCTTTCAAGGTTATATGCCTTAAGTAGTTGATTTTCAAAAGATTCCTTTCCAGAATAAACGTATAATTCTTTATTATTATAGAAAATAAACTTTATTTTCCCCGATAAAATTTGATAATCTTTCATCATTTTTAAAGAGATCCAAACACAATTAAAATCCGTTTGATTTCCAACAGCGAAAAAAATTAACTTTCTCATTTCACTTAAAATGATAGGAACTTTATAATCTTTATTCAAAATATCCTTACTTCCCTCTAATCTTCCTTGATAACTTGACCCATAATATAAGCAACTATCATTCAAAATCTGTTGCCAAGGTGCAAAAACATAAAACTCCCGATTTTTTTCAATAATTCTACAACAATTTGCATGAATTCCAATAATCGCTAAAGTATCTTCTTGAATAATATAATTTTTCATAAATTTTCCCCCTTAAACAGCACCGAATTATAGCACAAAGTTTTGTCGAAATTTGACGAAATATGTCGAAAAGAGAAAAAAATCCACAAAAAAAGTGGAAAATCCACTAATTTTATAATTAATAAGTACGAATTGGTAAAACGAGCTGTGTTAAACTATCATCCCCGATTTCTTTTAAAAGAATTGGTTTAACTTCTCCCACAAAAGAGATTTCTACTTGTTCACCCGTAAAAGATTTTAATGCTTCCAACATATATTTGGCAATAAAACTAATTTTAATGTTTTCTTCATTATTTTTCTCAACATACATTTTTTCTTCTACTCGACCAATTTCGACAGAATTAGAACGAACCATTAATTTATTCCCATCGGTTTCTAAAGTTACCACATTCTTTTCCTTATCACTTGTCAAAATACTAGCTCGATCAATAACACTATAAAGTTCATTGACCGTCGTAGTAACTTTCAATAGAGATTCCTCTGGAAGTAAATTGGAAGTATTTGGATAAGTTCCATTAATTAAACGAGATTGAAACAAAAGATTATCATATTGAAACAAAATCTTATTATTAAAGATATGAAGTTGTAAAGAATCATCATTATCGTTAATAATTTTCGTAAATTCCATCAAATTTCGACTTGGAATAACGATATTATGTGCTTCTTCTACAACCGTATCCAAATTAACAATTTTTCTTGCTAAACGATAAGAATCCGTAGAATTACATTCTAAGATATTTCCCATAATTTTAAAGTTAATTCCTGTAAGAACAGGTCTTGATTCATCATTACTAGAAGCAAAAGATGTTTGGAAAACAATACTTTTAAGAAGTCTACTAGAAATAGAGATAGGATTCTTACTATATTCTAAATGAATATTTGGATATTCATTCTTATTAATACCATTTAAATTAAATTCACTATTTTCTGTATAGATTAAAATTTTTAAATCATCCACAACTTCTATATTGATATATTCATCAGGAAGTTTTCGAACAATATCTAAAATATATTTTCCTTGAATAATAATACTTCCCTCTTTATCAATTTCCATAGCATCTTCCTTAGGGATAAATGTTTGAATGGTAATATCATTATCACTTGCCGTAAGAGTTAACCCTTTTTCTTCTAATTCAAATTTTATTCCCGCTAAAACAGGAACTAAATTCTTTGTTGAAATCGCTTTGGAAACTTTATTCAATCCTTCCAAAAGCACATCTTTTTTAATTCTTAATTTCATAAATATTCCTTCTTTCTTTAATAATTTTATTTTTATCACTGTGGAAATTGTGGAAAACTAAATTTTCTATTGATATTATATCACATTCTTTCCAAATTGCTTGTTGATAAGTTGGGGATAAATCGAAAATTATCAACATCATGTTATCTCTTGAGAAATCTTTTCAACAATATTAGCAAGTTCTTGATTATGTTTTATCTCTCTTTCTATCTTATCGCAAGAGTGCATTACTGTAGAATGATCTTTTCCACCAAATTCTGTTCCAATCTTTGGAAAAGATTCATTGGTAAGTTTTCGACATAAGTACATGGCGACCTGCCTTGGAAAAGCTAAATTAGCACTTCTTTTCTTGCTTTTTAAATCCTCCACGGTAACTTGGAAGAATTCCGCGACGACTTTTTGAATCTTGTGAATATCATTTTTTTCACTGATTCCTTTGTTAACATAATCTTTCAGCGCCTCAATTGCTAAATCCAAAGTAATTTTCGATCCACCCATAATCGTAGAATAAGCAAGAAGCCTTGTAATAGAACCCTCCAGTTGACGAACATCACTTCCCATATTCGAAGCAATATATTCAATGACATCTTCTGGAATTTCTTTTTCGACCGCCCCACCAATAATTTTTTTCTTTAGAATTGCAATTCGAAGTTCGAAGTCTGGTGGAAAAATATCAACAGTAAGACCCCAACAAAACCTCGTTCGAAGCCGGTCTTCCAAAAGTTTTAAATCATCTGGGGAACGGTCCGAAGAAATAATAATTTGTTTATTATCACTATATAAAGTATTAAAAGTATGAAAAAATTCTTGTTGTGTTTGGGTAGCACCTCCTAAAAACTGAATATCATCAATTAATAAGACGTCTACATTTCGATATTTGTTTTTAAAGTATTCAATATAATTAAAATTATTGCCGAATTCATCTTTCTTACTAATTCCCAAAAAATCAGATATAAATTGTTCACTTGTTACATAAAGAACTTTCTTGTTACTGTTTTCAACAATGTAGTTTCCAATCGCATGCATTAAATGCGTTTTCCCCAACCCACTATTTCCATATATAAATAAAGGATTGTACATTTTACCAGGATTTTCTGCAACGGAAAGAGCTGCAGCATGAGCAAATTTATTACTGTTTCCAACAATAAAGGTATCAAAATTATAATTTTTATTTAAATTTGTGGAGAAAAATTCTAAAGGCTTCTCCCCTACTTTTTCTTCTTGAACTTCTTCTTGTTTTTTCTCAAGTTCTTCTTTTAAAAGGAATTCTACTTCGTACGTTTCTCCATCAATTTCTTTTAAGGTATCTTTGATAACGTCTAAGTAATTATCGAAGAGATGTTTCTTGTGAATTGGCATCGGAACAAGAATGATGGCTTTATTTTCTTTTAAAGAATAAAGTTCCGTATCTTTAAACCAAGTTTCGAAGGATAAGGAAGTAATCTCATTTTGAATAAGATTTAAGAATTTTGACCAAATAATTTTTTCATTCACCCAACATCCCTCCTAACGAAACTTATCAATTGCTTTTTATTGTAACTTAATTTTGTGGAAAAAGAAAGTCCTATTTTAAAAAAAAATAAAATTCACAAGATATAAACAGGATTATCCACAAGCAAATTTCTTATCACAGAAAGTTATCCGTTAGTTTTCCACAAATTTCAAAAAAACTCAATTCACAGAGTGTAAAAAGTTCTCAACAGGTCTGTGGAAAATGTTGAAAAATGTCGAAAATCGAAAAAAATCCAAAGATTTTTCAAAAACTTCCCAACTTTTAATTGACAAATCCCCTATTTTCTTATTATAATAGTGTAGATTTATGTCTGGAGGTGGAAAAAAATTATGAAAAGAACGTATCAACCAAATAATCGTAAAATGAAAAAGAAACATGGGTTCTTTGCAAGAGTAAAGACAAATGTTCTTAACAAAAGAAGAGCAAAGGGACGGAAAAGATTAAGCAAATAAGTTCACTGTTTTAACAGTGCTTTTTTCTTTTATCAGAAAGGATGAAAATTCTATGAAAAAGGCAAATATTGTAAGAAAGAAAGAAGATTTTTCAGAAATTATTGAACATGGAAAATGTGTTAAAAATGATTGCTTCGTAATTTACTATAAGGATAGTAAAGATTCTTTTGCTCATTTTGGAATTAGTGTTGGAACCAAAGTTGGAAAAGCCCATGTTCGAAATAAATTGAAACGTCAAATGAGAAATATTGTAGATAATTTTCAAAATTCCTATGAAAAAAGCAAAGATTATATTATAATAGTAAGAAAGAGCTGTTTAGAAAAGTCTTTTCAAGAAATGGAAAAAAGCTACCAGCAATTGTTTAGGAAAATAAACAGTGAAGAAGGGAGAATCCATGAAAACAAAGAAAAATAAACAAAAAATAGTAGGAATTTTATTAGTTGTTCTACTATTAACAGGATGTACAAAAACGTTAAAAGGTGAAGATAATAAGGTTGTAACAAATCCCGAAACAGGACAAAGTTTAACCGAAAATATATTATGTAAACCAACGAATGAAGAAACAATAAAGATCTATGAAAAAAATAAAGTAAATTTAAAGAAATTACCAGAGTGTTCGAAATTTAGTATTACAAGCGGTAAATATGAAGGATTATGGACGAGTATTTTTGTAAAGCCTCTTGCGTGGGTAATATTATTTATATCTAATTATGTAAAAAGTGCAGCACTTGCCTTAATCATCACGAGTTTAGCGATTCGTTTAATTGCCTATCCAATTACGAAAAAAACAGCAATGCAATCCGAACTACTAAAGAAAGCTCAACCGGAATTAGATCGTTTAGAAAAAAAATATAAAGATAAAACTGATCAAGAGTCGATGTTTAAAAAGAGTCAAGAAATGACGATGATTTATAAAAAATATAATATTAATCCCGTATCTGGTTGTGTCTATGGTTTAATTCAATTTCCTTTATTTATAGCATTTTTAGAAGCAATTAACCGTGTACCAGCTGTATTTGAAGAAAACTTTTTAACGCTCCAATTAGGAACGACCCCTTGGTTAGGACTTACGAGTAAAGGTAATTTTCTTTATTTAGTATTAATCATTTTAATAGGACTTACCACATTTTTCTCTTTCAATTTAAATAGAACTACCGCAACGACGGAAAATGACCCGATGAAAAGTATGACCAATGTTATGACCGTAATGATTGTAGTAATGGGAACATTTATGCCAACCGCTCTTTGTATTTACTGGATTACTACCAATGTATTTACGATTATTCAAAATTTAATTGTTAAGAAGGAGCGTGCAGGACTATGAAAAAATATGAATTTAGTGGAAAAACATATGAAGAAGCAGTAAATGCTGCAAAAATTGAACTTCAAGAATTAGAAGATCAATTAATCATTAAACAAAAAGAAGAAAAAACAGGACTTTTTAGTAAAAAGGTAACAATTGAAGTAATTAGAAAAGCAGAAATTGTTGATTTTATTAAAGATTACATCAAAGAATTAACGAAAAATATAGGGTTTAATGTGAACTTAGAAGTAAAAAAGAGAGATGATTATTTAAATATTACTCTTTATGCCGACAACAATTCTCTTTTAATCGGAAAAAATGGAAAAAATATGGATGCTCTAAATACGATTGTAAGACAAGCCATTTTAGTGGAAACTGGTGAACATTATCATTTTACTTTAGATGTAAACGATTACAAAGAGAAAAAACAAGAGAATTTAATTCGTGTTGCAAAAAGAATTGCTCGGGAAGTTGGACGAACCAAAGTAGAAGCAAAATTAGATCCGATGAATTCTTATGAAAGAAGATTAATTCATACAGCTTTAGCAGATAATAAATATGTCGTAACAGAAAGTACAGGAGAAGAACCAAATCGGTGCGTAGTAATCAAACCAATCCAATTTGATAAAGAAAAATAGAGGAGGCGAGAGGCCTCTTTTCTTTTTAGAAAAAATATGTTATACTAAATGCGCCAAAAAAAGAGGTGACGTTAAAAATGAATGATACCATTGCAGCAATATCAACAGCTTTAGGAGTGGGAGCTATTTCGATAATTCGAGTAAGTGGAGAAGATGCTATAAAAATAGTGAATCAAATCTTTACAGGGTGCGATTTAACTAAAGAAAAATCTCATACAATTCATTATGGGCATATAAAAGCAGATAATGATATAATTGATGAAGTACTAGTGACCATCATGAAAGCTCCAAAAACCTTTACCAAAGAAGATATTGTAGAAATTAATTGTCATGGAGGAATCTCTGCTACTAAAAAAGTATTAGAAACTGTATTAAATAATGGATGTAGATTAGCAGAACCAGGAGAATTCACGAAACGTGCCTTTTTAAATGGAAGAATTGATTTAATTAAAGCAGAAAGTGTAATGAATGTCATCAATGCTGAAAATGATAGTGCTAGAAAAGTAGCACTGCAAGGATTAGCTGGATACATGAGTGATAAAATTCGAAAAATTCGAACACAAATGTTAAATTTATTAGCAAGAATTGAAGTTCATATTGATTATCCAGAGTACGATGATGTTCCAGAAGTAACTTCCAAAGAAACTTTAGAAGAAATAACAAAAATAAAAAAAGAACTAGAAGAGTTAATTCAAAAATCAGAAGAGGGAGAAATCTTAACAACAGGAATTAAAACAGCAATAGTAGGGCGCCCCAACGTTGGAAAAAGCAGTATTTTAAATCGTCTATTGAAAGAAGAAAAAGCAATCGTTACAGATATTGCCGGAACAACGAGAGATACAGTTGAAGGAAAAGTGAACATTGGTGGAGCAACTTTGAATTTAATCGATACAGCAGGAATTCGTTCAACTGAAGATGTTGTTGAGAAAATTGGAGTAGAAAAAAGTTTAAAAGCGATAGAAGATGCGAATTTAGTTATAGTAGTATTAAATGGAAGTGAAAAATTAACCAAAGAAGATCGCCAAATTCTTGAAAAAACCAAAGATAAAAATACAATTATTGTCATTAACAAAGATGATTTACAACAACAAATTGAACTAGATGAAGTTCCTTTAAAAAATAGAATTTATACCAATACCAAAGATTTAGAAGGCCTTCATGAATTAGAAGAAAAAATTCAAGAGATGTTTCATTTAAATCAATTAAAACAAGAAGATTACACATATTTAACAGGAGCAAGACAAATTTCCCTTGCCAAAGATGCAGAAAAAATATTAAAAGAGGCAATTCGTGC
>CANQHK010000040.1 GCA_947623645.1 uncultured Bacilli bacterium | reverse complement strand
TCCGTGCCCGTCTCCAGACGGGCTTTTTCAATTCAAGAGAGCGCCGTAAGGCGGTCTTTCCTATAAAGTAAAAAAAGCCATATAATTTTCCTTTTTGAAAATCACATGGCTATGTAAAACTAAGTATAAAAAACAAAATCATATTATACCATAATGAAAATGTGACAATTTTCATGCATCTCATAGATATTTTACTATGTTTTAAGTTTCTGTTCTGATTAACAATCACAGTCTGAGTTACTTTAGGTACTCGTAATCTCATATCCACAAATACATCTCTGAAACTAAAAGTTTGCTCTTCAATCTAATAGGATCTAAAAAATTTTTACTTTAATGGCAAAATGTACAGAATTTTGAAACTTCTCTAATATTAAAAAATATCTAATTTCCTCGCTACCATTTGGCTTACTCACTTATTATCTTATCTATTTCCTCAATACTTTTATTTATTACACTCACCTCATCATCATTTGCATAATTCTTAGAAATATTGAGTTGTTTTTTTAATTCTTGACAAATAGTTTTTACATTCTTTTCACTCAGTTTTGCATTCTTTTCTTCTTTTTTACTAGCCAGCCTATCACAAATAATATTTGCCACTACAAGACCCAATCCAATATAAAAAGAAATATTTTCATCTGTAATCCCCGCCTGATAAAGAAAATATGGAGCTACAACACTAGCCAAATCTGTAATGTATCCAAACCTACTATTTATTGAATATGCAAAATCTTCTGTCTTAGATAAACCAGCATGATATTTTTCCAAAAATTTATACGCAAGATCATGAGTAGAAGGAAAAAAGAAACTTATACCAGGACTATGATCAAAAGCGTCCTTTTGCTTTTCTATACTATTTTCAACCATGGCAACAATATCTTTTAATAGAATAGAATCATCATCATGCTCATCTTCGACAACACAAATATAATATATATTCTTCAACGTGTTTGCAAGCATCACCTCTTCAGATTTTAAAACTAATGATATATCCATAATCTTCACCTCCTATATTTTTTAAGAATGTTATTCACTTCTTTCCACTTCTGTTGATCAGATAAAGATAGCAAATTATATAAATCACAATAATCAATCTTTCTTGTTTCTTTAACTAAGAAATCCAAGCAGTTATTTGAAAATGAACTTCCCAAAAACTTTAGTCGATCTAGTTTGAAGGTATCAATAAGTTTATCAAAAAATTTCATTTCAAAAAAATAAGCTTCAGATAAAAATGATAAAGATTCTGTTTCTTCTCCTTTTTCTGCTAATCCTTTAAATTCGCCATGATTACATATTTCCTCAGTTAATGTCTGAACAATTCCTTCATCTAAAGCTATTCCTATCTGAAAAAATGGCTCTTCTTTATTTTTTTTATAATACCAATTTGTGCGTACATTACTTCCTTTAACTATTGTCATATTAACAATATACTAAATAGCAATCATAAAAAGCAAGTCATAACATTGCATCGAATAAAGACGGGCTGCAATCTTACAATATGTACTCTCCGAAATATTGTTGAGCCATTCATGTGAGTATTTTAGTCCACTTTGTGCAACCTCTTGCAAGTCTGTTAAAAATTTTTCAACTTTTTCATCTTCTGCATTACCAAACTCTTCCGCAAGATTTTCTAGTAATCCAACACCAAGCATATTCATCAAAAAATTATCATCTCTTTTTTGCGAAACTAGTAAGGGAAAAACTAACAATTTTTCATAATTATTCAGATTTTCTTTTAATTCCATCTTTTTACAAACATTACAACATAATAAAACCAGTCTTGTTTTAAATTGATCATTTGAAAAATATCTATTTCCTTCTAATACTTTACGAAGACATATATCACTCATGTTACTCTTAACTCCTTATTCTATCAAGTAATCATTTACTTAATTCAGTTTCATCACCCGAACTCGGCGTGTTCTTTGTTGCTCCTAACTATATTTGTTTAAGTTTTATGCAAATACACGCCTGTTTTTACTTCAATTACATCATTTATTATGGCTTGCTGATTTTCTGTTGCCAAAATGTTGCCATTAAAATTCTCCTGCTAGTTATCAAAAAACTTCATATTAATATATTGTGCTGTATTATCAAAATCACCATATATATATTTTTTATTGATTCCAACCATATCTAACTCTTTCATAATCTCTTTTTGCTTATCTACTTGTATAACCATACTTGGGGTTATTTTCTGTACCATCAACCCTCTCATTTCATCCAAATCCGTTTGATAATCTATAAATGCTTGATATAAAAAGACACCATTTTGATTCCTTATTCGATCAAATTTTAATGGAGTTTTATACATAAAGTAAGGTATTGTAGGAAACGGTATATCTGATGGTAATTTTGATGGTGATTGCCTCATATCATCAAAAAAAGCAAAAAAAGTGCTGTAAATTCCATGATTCCCATTCCGCCTAGTACATCAAAATTCGGAAGATATTTTTTCACTAGTTGAGGGATTTCACTAATTCCGTCAATGCCTTTTTTTAATAATGCCTCTCTTTCTTTCAAATATAAGTTACTTTTTTTAAACTGCGGATAATCACAAATTTGTTTAGCCATTCTTTTTACTAAATCATACGGGTTCTTCCCTGACAACAGCCCAGTATATTTTTCTAGCAAGTCTCTAAATTCAGTAACAATATCTGGCCTATTCCATGCTAGCTGGCTGAATACATTATGGCATAAGTGCTCTCTGATAGAATACGCTCGAAGAAACTCCGAAGCCTCTACTGTATCTTCTTCATTTAATATATATACATACCCATTATCAACATCGTACTTATCTCGCTCACAGGCAAAATAAAGTGCGACTAAAGGTGCAGTAGTAAAATCAATTAAATTTGTTTTTAGCCCATGATGTTGAGAAAACGCAAGAAAGTTTTCTCCCTGCATTTTATCTAATTCATATCCCACTTCTTGATAATACGCTCTCAACAGATCCGCGTAAATATCAACTAAACCAAAATTCTCTCCTTTAGAAATATATTCTCTAATAAGACTAGACGATATATTAGGATACCTCTGATTCTCACCTCTGAAGTATCCATTATGTAAATTATATTTTTTTATAATACCAATATATTCTGCTAATGTAGATATTCTTTCGTTTGCTTTATCCATGATAATATCATCCTTTGTATAAGTATCGGCAACAGAATTTCACTAAAAAATATAAAATTAACTTCATTTATAAATATGACAGGTAATCCTATGAACCACCTGTCATATAAAATAAATAATATATCCTTGTACTATTCGAACTCCTCAAAGGAAAGGTGCGATTGTGGTATTTCAACCGCTTTTTCCTTTGTTTTTGTGTTCATATTATATGAATTTGGACAATTATTTGGAGTTTCTATGTAATTTAGTACCATAATAGTTCCGCAATCTAATCAAGTAAAAAACTGCTCAATTTGCAATACTGTTTTCTTAAAGCCCTCAAAAATACCTTTTGTGTTTTCTTGTTGATACATTCGCTCAACCATCTCACAAAAATTTATTTTTTTATCTTCATGTACGTTGTAATTTGCTATACTCTCTCTTAGATCTTTATTCACAATTATTTCATCCAAAATAGTGTCAACTGCCTTATCTCTTGGCAAATCCTTTTTATATGCGTCCGACAGTTCTTTTGAGCTTCTTGGAACAACATAATTTCGAATAATTGCTTCTTTCCATGCCTCAATGCTCAAGAGATGCTCTATTTCAAAAGGGATATGTAACTTCATATTAAATAATTCGATTATACTTTTTGATGGTTGCAACTGAATTACCCTTACATTAGTTCTTTTGTTTTGCTTCAAATATAAGTCGTTTTCTTTAATTTTTCTAATTGCTTCATCCCCTGCAAAATCCTTATCAAAAATAGCCAGCATTTTTGACCTATTATGAGAATATAACCAAGCCATTACCCAATTTCCTATCAATGTCGTCCCTGCTCCCTTCTCCTTTGTAACAATTCGTATTTCATCATTATCTAGCATTTTTTGTAATGGTTGTGACAACTCTTGGATGGACATCTTCAAATAACTTTTATCACTTTTTCCCTCCACCATTATGGTCGGCTTATCTATCAATGGCTCCTCTTCCCATAAAAGTTTTATTTGTTGAATTTTCTTATTCTGTTCAGCAATATACGGTGCAACAAAAGGCATAAGCCCCATATTTTCATCCATAAATATTCTTTCAGGATTTGTGAGTAAAATAGTACTATCGTTTTCAGACGACTTTATTATAAATATAATTTTAACTCTGTCATTATCCCTTTTTTCATAAAAAGCTGGCGAATGAGTGGTAACAAAAATCTGTATATCTTTAGCATATTCTAGAAAATCATTAGCCATTTCAAAAGCTTTTAACAACTCCAATCCATTTTCCGGTTCTTCAAATCCCCATATCGTATTTATCTTTATAGCTCCCCTAGAATTTGATTGCTTATAATCTTCATCAGCAATATACTTTAATATAATAGGAATATGTCTTGCCTGGATTCCATCACCACGTTGCGTTAAAGGAACTATTATATCCGAATTAGTTTTTTTAGTATTAAACATCAAAGTTTCAAAAATATCAGAAAAATTTTGCGGTAATGATAACTTACTTTCCATATCTATATGATTAAGTATTAAATCACTTAATGAAGTGGTATATTCCCGCAATGTCTTTGAAAATTTATTGGAAGCCACTCTTAATGGACTATCAACTGCTGAAGATACTGCTTTATATAGATCAATTAGTAAAAACTTGTAATAGTCAGTACTCTTCACCGCTGGAACATATCTAAACACTATTTTTCTTAACAAATTAGGAATCCTTGATCTAGGTGACATAACTTCTCCCTGACCTCTTATAATATCATCTTTAACAATCCCCTGACTCCTCCATCTTTTTTCCCATATATACTCTCCATATCCTTTATAACCACTAGGAACCATAAATGTTATTTTAATGATAATTTCCCTTGCTTTCTTACTATTTAACGGGAATAGTTGTGAGAAATCCCTCTCAAAAGAAAATTTTTCATTATAATCTGTTTCATTATTAAAGAAAAGATTTAATGCCTTTAGTACATTCGACTTTCCAACATCATTTACACCAACTAAAATATTTAATCTTTCTGCAGTTATTGTCATTGATGTAATAGAACGAAAATTTTTTATTGAAATTGACTGAATGGCTAATTGTTCTGTACTCTTCATTATTAACACCTCGTTCGTCTCGTAACTAATCTATCTTTCACTGTAACAACTTATTTCAACATTCAAAATAATAATATTGCATATCTGTAGATATATAATCATTTCTTTCGTCTCCGAAGTTTACCAATAAAACTTGTCCTTTCACTCTCCTCCGCTCGTTTTATTGCTCTATCATCCATCCTTGTCTCCTTCCACTCTTGAATTTTAATAGATAAATCATTGAAAATATTTGAATAATTTTCCTGTAATTTTACATTATCCAAATCTTTTAAAATATTCCAACATTTCTCATAATTGCGTTTAAACATTATATTATCTCCTTGATATTCATAAAGACTACCGATAATATAATACCCTATAATCAAATGTTCCCGATATATCTCAGAATTCGTTGTCTTTAAATTATTTATCACTTCCTCATATTTTTTAATAAAATATGAAACATCTAAATTAGAAATATAATCCGTAGAAAGACAAAATTGAAATAATAACGAATATACCTCAGCAGCGGTCACATTGTAATTGACATCATCAATTTTTTTCATATCCTCTGTTAAATCCAGTGCTTTCATATAACAAGCTATCACTTTTTGGTTACTTATAGGATAATAACATGCAGCTAAATTATCATAGAATTCAACAAGGAAAGATCTATATTTTTTTGCATCCATCCTATCTAAATCATCTAGTATTTTTATTCCTTTCTTTATATAGTTTACTGAAAACATATAATCATCTGATGAATATAGGAGTAACGCTAAATTATTATATATTTCAGCAAAATACAATCCCTCTTCCTCCAGATTTATTTCATCTGTCATATCCCGCAACAAATTATCAGTTTTGCACAAAAACTCTTTTGCTAGTTCATCTGTTTCAGGAATTTTATTATACAATATTCCAATGTCGTGATATCTTGATGCTAAAGTTTTTCTGTACTTATCAGAATTCGCTAAATATTTTTCTTCTGTAATCGAGATACTCTTTCTCATCAAATTCACTCTATCTTTAATTCCCAAGTGCTTACAAGAAGCCATACTATGATAGATTCTTGCCTTCATATCCTGATATTTTTTCCTCGTTTCTTCATTAAAACATTCGATGATGTCTAAACATTTTTCAAAGTATTTTATTGCCTTTGGATCCCCGTTTGATTTCAGCGTTTCTCCATAGTTTAGACACACAATAAGATTATCCGAATTATTATACTTTTCTGTGTTGTAATTAAGTAATTGCATCGCCAATTCATTACTTTCAGCTAAATACTCTTCTGCCTTTTCTAATTGTCCTTTCCTTTCACAATACCCACCAAAATTATTTTTCACCTGCATTAATTTCTCACCATATTTATATGGATTTCTTTTAAACATTTCTTCACATAATTCTAAACTTTTCTCGTAAAAATCCCTTGCTTGTTGCTGGTTCTCCTTATCAGTAAATCTACCACAAAAAGTGGCATAGCTTATATAAATTCCGGCAATATCATCTGCATATTTGTATTTATTTCTACTATACAATGGAATCATCCAATTGAGGCTATTATTCAAATTCTTTCTAATCTCTTCTTTATCCTTTACGTTTCTCTGCATTTCTAAAACAGCCAAAGAGCCGTATGCTATGGAAATATCACGAATATACTCTTCTTCATAGGAATCTAAAAATTCTGTTTGAGGATCTAATAATTCAAAAAATTCTTGATACAGTTCTTCTGCCTTGTCCCAAGCTTCTATTAGCTTATAGAAATTTCCTATTTCCAACAAAATGCCAGCTTTCTTTTTCATTTTTACATTTGCATCATTTTCTATTTTATCCAATAATTGAATACATTTTTGAAAATATTCTTCTACATGATCTGTTCTTCCTTGGTTCTTATTAAACAAGGCAATAGAATAATACCAATCAAAGTATTCTTTATCTGATACCACTCTACCTGGATCCGAATAAATCCAATTCAATTTATCGTATATTTTCTCTGCCGACGCATCATTTTGTTCTGTCAAAAAAATTGCATATTCCAGAATTAAATCACAAGCAAAAAATTCACCCCTTTTTGCCCAATCAAATATGGCATCATAGCATTCCCGAATTTCTTTCAAATTTTGTTCTGTTTCATCTTGCATTTTCAAAATATATATTTTTTGTTTATAACAATCAATTAAATCTTGTATATTCTTTTTTCCAGTTGTTACTAAAGATTTAATATTTTCCGACATTTTATCCAAATATGCTGTTGCCCCTTTAATGTCTCCTTTCTCAAGACAACGATACGCTTTTCTTTGTATTTCTGAAATATTTCCTTGCCAAAGTTTACATTGCATATCGACCACATATTTCCATATATTTTGTTAGATTTTTTGAATCTCTTTCTCCAACATATTTATCTTTTCAGCATAAATTGAAACTTTACCTGCTAATTCTTCATTTGTGTCATCCTTTTCAAACAAAGCTATAGCTTCTTGATATTTTTCTTCCAAACAACTAAGTTGTTTCTTTTTCTCTTTTAAGTCATCATTTTCCGAAAATGTAGGTATATTTACTAATGACATACAATGATGTTGATCAAGAAAAACCTCATTATTTTTCAAAACAACTAACTTATCAAAAAACATTGTTACTTGTAATAAAATAGCAAGCTTAATCGTATCTATATTCCTATAAAAACTATAAAAATGATGAATTTCCTTATCTAATTTCTCCATCATTTTTTTTACTTGTATAGTTAATTCATTTTGAGGTTTTTCATAAAAATACGTAAAAACTCTTGGAAAGCCGGTTTTTCTAAATTCATTGTACGCCGTATCAAACTCTTCTCTTGTATAAGAACCTACTTTATCCAGAAAAATAAAAAAAACAAAATCTGCTTTCTTAATAAAATCATTATATTCATTCTGTTTTCTAACATACGGAACTGCATTATCCATTTCTTCGCATAATTCCATTTGAATATATATATCTTGTGGGATAAGTCTGTTATTTAGTCCAAGAACAAATCTTGCTAATTCATTTCTAGTTTCTTTCAATTCATCAATTGATGACGCCAAAAAGATTTTAATTAGTTTCTTTTTCAATTCTTTTCTCCTCCTATCTCAAAGTTTGACATTTCGAGAATATAAACATTTCTTTCTCGAAAATAAAGTATAAATGAAATAATACCACATTCGCAAAAATGGTCTTACAATCCCTGCAAAACAAAATTCATCAGGAAAAAAATATATATAACACTTCTGTATGTAGTGTCCTAAAAGCTTAAAATTGTTTTATTTCTCATCCATTTTATATAATGAACTCTTCTCTGCCCAGCAATTTACCTTTCTTATCGCCTTTTTCCTTATTTTGTTTGCTAATATATCAACAATCCATGTTTCACTTACAAATATCACAAATGTAAGCAACGTAATCGCTGTAACATTAACATTGGACATAACACAGCTTATTAAACTTAAATTCGCAAGCAAAGCTGTCGTAAGAAGAAGTACCCCAAGCAGTATGTAAAACCAAGTATAAAATCGAAACCATTTCCCTATAAGTTCTCTTTCTTTATCCAATTTTACAATAGATATTATCAAATCCTCATATTGCTTTTTTGTTTTCATAGCATATTCGTCAATATCTTTTTCAACCATTTTATAATCACGTATTAACCATTGTTCGTCTCTCTTTGCTTGCTTTATCTCAAACTCTAAACTATAAAAAATCGAATTTTTAATATGCCCTATAGTTTCAAGAATAGTAAAGAAAAAAGTGGCAATACAATCACATCTGCAATATGTTTAATATAAACTATCGAATTAACAATACTAATCAATGCTATAAACAACATACTCAAAGCAACAATTACAGAAAACCATTTATCCTGTTTCATACAGTACACCTTTCTTTTCCCAACATATTTCTTCTGCCACAACCTATTTTAGCCTTTATTTATATAATTTTAATTATACCATATTATTACTAATTTCTCCACACAAAAATGACCGTACCATGCTTACCACACAATACGGTCATTTTCCTACTCATTCACTGCCTGAAACAATTCCACAATCGCTTTTAGTCCTGCCAGCTTTTCCATATCCAACGCATCAGCGGATGTTACCCGTTTCAGTTCTTCCTCAATCACATCCATTCTGTCTTGAATATTCACAAGCATTTTCCGGTTTGCGACAACCTCAATCTTGTGTTCCAAGCTGCTTTGAATCATGTACTCCTGCTTTGATTTCCCACTCGCCATAATCCGCTGTTCCAACTCTGCCCGTTCTTCCGGCGACATTCTGAAATTTACAATGACATTCCGTTTACGCCTGCTCTCATCTTTCTTTTTCTTCCGCTGTGCCGCTTCTCTCGGTCTTTTATACA
>CANQHK010000039.1 GCA_947623645.1 uncultured Bacilli bacterium | reverse complement strand
AAGAGATATTAGAATTGTTTGGAATTTTCAAACTTAAAAATATATTGTGTGGATAAGGTAATCGGAGCAACAGGCCCTACGGGACCAACCGGACCTGCTGGAGGAGGAACTGGAACAGGACCTACTGGGCCAACGGGAGCAACAGGACCTACGGGACCAACAGGTGCAACGGGTGCTACTGGACCTACAGGTGCAACGGGTGCAACCGGAGCAACAGGTGCAACAGGTGCAACACCAACATTAACAATTGGTACAGTTACAACAGGAGCTCCTGGTACAAGTGCAGCTGCATCAATTACTGGAGTAGCGCCAAACTTTACCTTGGATTTAACAATTCCAGCTGGAGTTACAGGACCTACTGGACCTACGGGACTTGATGGTGCTACTGGACCAACGGGACCTACTGGAATCGACGGAGCTACTGGACCAACGGGACCTACAGGACTTGATGGTGCTACCGGCCCTACAGGACCTACGGGAATCGACGGAGCTACTGGACCAACGGGACCTACGGGAATTGATGGAGCTACCGGACCTATAGGACCTACGGGAATTGATGGAGCTACTGGACCTACAGGACCTACGGGAATCGACGGAGCTACTGGACCAACGGGACCTACAGGAATTGACGGAGCTACTGGACCAACGGGACCTACAGGAATTGACGGAGCTACTGGACCTATAGGACCTACTGGAATTGATGGAGCTACTGGACCAACAGGACCTACAGGAATCGATGGAGCTACTGGACCAACGGGACCAACCGGACCTACAGGACCTGACGGAGCTGCTGGATAATCCTAAAAAACAAATACAAAATTTAGATAAAAAAAAGAAAGGTATTATAGAAACAAAATCTATACTACCTTCTTTTCGAATAAAATGAAATGAGGTGAAACATGAAAAAATACAAAGTTTATGTGTATGCAATTTCTAAAAATGAAGAGAAATTTGTTTCTCGTTGGGTCAAATCCATGAAAGAAGCAGATGATATTTATGTTTTAGATACAGGTTCAACCGATAAAACAAGAAAGAAATTAAAAAAACTAGGGGTTCATGTAAAAAAGAAAATATTTACTCCTTGGAGATTTGATCATGCAAGAAATGAATCCTTAAAGATGGTTCCAGAAGATGCAGATATTTGTGTTTGTACAGACTTAGATGAAGTATTTGAACCTGGATGGAGAGAAAAACTAGAAAATATTTGGAATGAAAATTTAACCCGCCTAGCCTACACCTATCATTGGGCTTTAGATGAAGAAGATAAACCTATTGTAAGTTTCTTCCTTGATAATATTCATACTCGTAACGATTATATCTGGACTCATCCTGTCCATGAAGTTTTAACTTACGTAGGAAAAGATAAAGAAGTTCGTGAATTTACAGAAGAAATTACTTTACGCCATTATCCTGATATAAAAAAATCCAGAAGTAGTTATCTCCCTCTTTTAGAATTATCCATAAAAGAAGATCCAAAAGATGATCGAAATATGCATTACTTAGGAAGAGAGTATATGTATTATGGAAAATGGAATGAAGCAATTGATACATTAATTCACCATTTATCCCTACCATCTGCAACATGGAAAGATGAAAGATGTGCATCGATGCGTTTTATAGGAAGATGTTATCAACATTTAAATCGTATAGAAGAAGCAAGAATGTGGTTAAATAAAGCAATTTTAGAAGCTCCTTACTTAAGAGATCCTTACCTAGAAAAAGCTCTTCTAGAATACCATGAAGAAAATTGGGAAGAAGTAAAGAATTTATGTTTACAAGCATTGACAATCCAAACTCATCAAAAAACTTACATCAATGAAATTTTTAGTTGGAACTCTACGGTTTATGACTTACTATCGATTGCCTACTTCCATCTAAACGAATTGGATTTAGCAATAGAAAACGTAAAAAAGGCATTAGAAATGGAAAAAGATAATGAGCGCCTTCAAAAAAATTTAGAAATTATGCAAAAGATAAAAGAAGAAAAGGCATAAAAAATAGATCAAGGAAAAATCTTGACAAAACAAATTAAAAAAATAAAACGAAAAGTCATGACAATTTGCCATGGCTTTTCCTTACTCTTCTTTCGATTTTATTTCTAAAACATATTGATAAAGATAATCTCCAACAACAACATAAAAATAATTTTTATTTTTTCGTTCCTTATAATAAAGAATATTTGTTTGCAGATTTTCTGCAATACTTATTAAATCTTCAAATTCTAATAATTCAATCTTTCTTAATCCACTTACTTCTGGTTGATTGGAAACAAAGATAATGAAATCTTGATATTTTTTTAAAATATTGTGTAGTTTTCTCTGATACTTTTCTTCTTCTGTAAGTTTTCTTTTAAAAACAGAATAGGATAACAGAAGAAAAGCAATAACTAAAATACATAAACCAGCAATACTTTCTTCTATACCCTCTTTTCTTATAGGATCAATATCATAAGAATCTTTTGCTTGATAATTTTCTTTTGCTTCCGTAATGGTTCTGGTAAGAGGAATAATGATTTCAATTTTATCTTGTTTTTTATCAACTGGTTGAAATTTAGAAGATAAGGAAAGAAAATATGTGATATCCATATGAATTTTCAAATTAGAATCGATTAAAATTCCATATGTCTTTTCATAATTTCGAGCAAGTTTATTATAAAAATTATAATCTACTTGAATTTTTTCATGAATTTGAAATTGATTTCTTTTCTTTTTTTGAATTTGAACTTCCGGAACAAAAGTAAAGTTTTGAATCCAAATATCTTTTTGAATTCCTTCTTTATTTTCTACACTCCCAACTAAATCTCCTAGAACTTTATAATCATATTCAATTTCCGTATCCATATTTCCTTGAAATGTATAAGTAAATTCGATTTCATAAAAGTCTAAAGCACGAGCAGGATAAAAATAACCAGAAGGAAGAACAGACTCCGGATAAAAAACATTCGGTTTTATGGAAACATCATAGAAACTTTTCCGTTCTACTTCATAATGGTAGACTTTATTTTTTGTATAAATATCCCATATTCCTTGTAACAAAAGAAAACTTCCTAGAAAAAATAGAACTATAGAAATTCGAAAAAAGAGTTGTTTTTTTCTTTGTCTCTTCATTTTTTCGAACCTTTCTTTCAAACTTTCGTATCTACTTTATGAAAATAATCATGAAACCAAACCGAAGGAAAACCAATAGAGGGAATATGAAAAACATAAACCCCTAAAATTTGTTCTGGTAAAATACGAAGACGATCAGGAATTTGATTATGATCTCCTTTTGTTTGATAAAATATGCAATCGATCGTTTCATCTTTAGAAATAATTCGATGAGCAAAAATTTGATTTTCAATTTCATAAATTAAAATATCTCCTACTTGAATATTCGCTTGATTTTTCAAAGATACTTTTTTATAGATTACGACATCCCCTCTTTGAAATGTAGGATACATACTATTGGAAAGGATAGCAATCGGTTTATAAGGAAAAAATCCCATGATAAAACAAACAAATAAACTAGCAAAAAGAAGTGTAAAAGCATAACGAATTTGTATAAAACAAACTTTTTTCTTTTTCAAAGAAATTTTCTTATTCTTTGTAAACTTATATTGGATAAAAGCATAAATTAATATAGGAATCATCATGCCTAAAAAACCAGACAAAAACCAATTAAGATTGGGTAGTACAGGAAATAATAAGTAAAAAATCTGGAAAATAATCCGAAAAATCAAAGGAAAAATTCCGTGAGAAACCAAATAAGTATATAAAAGACTATTTGCAAACATCGGTATTAAAATGGAACAGCAATATTGAAAAAATGATTCTTTTCTTGGAAAAAGATTTATAAAAACAGTATAATCAAGTTCTAATAAAAGAAGAAAAAACGTTATTATAAAAAGAAGAAGAGAGGACTTTTGATTTCTTGCAATGAGAATTTTTCTAGTGATCTCAATAGCTATGATCGGAACAACTTGATAAAATATATTTTTAAGAATGGATTCCAACGAATGATTGTAAGGACTTCTTGCAAATCCAAAAAGAAATCCAAGATTAAAATAAATTAAAATGATAAAAAGAAAGAACATCAGTATAGAAAAGAAACATTTTCTATTTTTACGAAAAGGAATATGTGTCTTTTTTTGATAGTACCATAAATAAATTAAGAAGAAAGACCAAAATATAGGCTTGAAGGTAGAAATATAAAAAGAAGAATTATTAATACTTAAAAAAATGGACACCCACAAATAAAAAATAAGAAAGATTAAAATTTGGCTACTTTTTAAATTTTTCATTCTAGATTCCTATATAATCATAAAATACTACCCTTGAACATAGTTGATTACCCCTGTTATTTTCTTGGTTTTAACAGATGGTATTTCTTCAGTATCTTGCATGTAAGTTATTTTTACTGTAACAGTAGTTGTATTTCCAGCTTCTAAATTCTTGCTAAGATTCGTCGTTTCAAATTGAATAGCATCTGATTCTGTATCTTCACTCATAAAATATACCTCATCTAAAACTGCATTGATGGTTCCATTATTTTGAATAGTGATTACATAATTAATTGAATCTCCTGGTTTTTCTAAGAATGCTTCAAAATTTACTGTAGTAGGTGTAAATTGAGGAGTTCCGGCATTACATCCATCGGATACTTCCACTGCTTCAACATCTACAATTTCCACATTCCATTTTCCTGTAATTTCTGCAACCCCACTCACTAAAAGTTGTGTAGCAAAAGCAGAATAACCCACCGCCATAACAAGTATAGCAAAGATAAAACTACCAATTATAATAAACTTTTTATTTTTATTTTTCACCTTTTTCAGATCCTTTCTTGTTATGCTTTTAAGAACCACTAAAAAAGAATAAATTTATTTTACCTCCTTGATTACTATCCTCAGTTTATTATATGAAATTTCTTTTTAAAAGAGTGTATGTATGTTCATGATAAAAATGTTTAGAAAAAAAGAACCCTTCATTGGATTCTTTTTAAAATATATTGACCATTCTCATTTTCTTCTTTATAGAAAATAGTTTCTTCATTCTTTACAATTTCATAAGCAATATAAGGATGTTCAAACGCATCACAAATGTGAACGCAAACATCTCGTTTTTCACTATGATTCAATAAGCGATCATTTAAATATCGATAAAGTAAAGCGCGTTCATAAATTCCTGGAACATTTCCTAAGTTAATAAATTTTTCATTATATAATTCTAATTTCTTTTCTATTAAATCAACATGATTTCCTCTTTCTACCTGAAAATATTCATAAGCTCTATTTCTATTTGCAAGTTCTAAATGAAATTTTTGAAAGAAATCATCTAAATAAGGATCAAGGTTCAATTTTGTATCAAGAGAAGAAATATACTCTTGGGAAATCTCCACTAATTCAGGATGATTCATTTTCGTTGTTTTATAACGTGGAATAACTCCAAAAAAATACGGTTTTAACCCAAATTGATTGGAAAATAAATCACTGAGTGGATCTAAAAAATACCATCCCTTTTCTCCTTCAACAAGAATAGCAAAAAGAGGAATCTTACTACTCGTAGCAATAATTTTTTTCGCTGAAATTCCTAATTCTTGAAATAAATTCACATAAAAGTCTGCTAAAGTGGAACAACAAATTTTTGGAAAACGATTGATAAAACCTGCTTGATATTGCATCATTTTTTCTTCTTCACTAGAAAGAAAATAAAGTAAGTCTCTTTGAAAACAAGGAGCTAATTCTCTATATAAAAACCGAATTACCATATCTAAAGACCAATCCGATTGAATTTGATCAATAATAGCTAAAATTTCTTGATTCATAAAATATTCCCCCAAAAAACATTCCTATTATATCAAATTTCTAATAAAAAAGTCATCATATTTTTAAATTTTTGTATTTAAAAAGAGCAAACAATATATAAAGTCTGCTCAATAATTCATCGAAAGTTCATAATTATTTTGAAATATTATTGTTCCCTATATTCATAATAAAATGTTTCCCCTTTTGTTTTATCGCTTCATCAACAGCATTATTTGTTAAAGTATTAACAGTTACACCCCCTACTCCAAATAATAATATACTACTAAGTCCAAAAAAAATTTTTTTCATTTTTTTGTTCTTCATTTTTTCCTCCTTTAATTTTTTTCGAATTTGATAAAGTTTTATCTTTACTCTCATTATCATATTACAAAAAAAACGAACCAAAATAGTTCGAATGAATTCAACATGGAGACTCGAAATTTTATGTTTCCAAGATGGTGGATAGGTAAAAGTTATTTAATTTAATGACATTAAAATTGGAATATGATACAATATTTATAGATGGTATAAAGGAAGGTGAAATCCAATGAAAGATTACAGTGGAGAAGAATTTTTAAATAAAATATATCAAGATTTACATATGAGGGAAGAAGTCATGCATACTGCAAAAGCAAGTGATAGACCTGAAGAGAAAATAGCTAAATATATGGAAAGATTAGATAAGGTGACGAAAAATGCTTTTAATGAAGATAGAAAGACAAGAGAAAATGATATAAAAATGTTAAAGAGTTTATATTATGAACATTATGTTATAAAAAAAGAAAAAATTCCGGAATCATTCTTTGAATTTCAAAATAAAATAAGAGAAGAACGTGGCGAGGAGAAAATAAAATATACCGAAGAAGAAAAAGAAGAAGAAAGAAGTAAAATAATAAGAGAACAAAAAGAATCATTAGATCAGTGGATAGAATATTTAGCAAGTAAAGATAGTGACATGTATGAAACATGGTTTAAATATTATGCCTTTCAAGGAATGTTAAAATTAGGAAATTATGATAAAGAAAAAGGAAATTATAATCGAAGAACAGAAAAAACGATACGGCCTTTCATTGAATTGAATAGAGAAGCATTAGCTTATGTATATGATGAATTAAAAAAGAATCTAAACGGGGAAAAGATAGAAGATAACGAACTAAAAAAATTAATAGAAGGAGGAAGCTTTGGCAAATTATATGGATATGCTTTAAGAAAATTAGATGAAGCAAAAAGAGAAATAACAAGTGATGAAGGAATCTGGAAGAAATATCCTCAAGGAAGCAACCCAGAAATATTATTTAATGATCTTAATGGAAAAGGAACAGGATGGTGTACAGCTGGAGGCTTAGATACGGCAAGAGAACATGTAAATGGTGGGGATTTTTATGTATATTATACGAAAGATAAAAATGGCAAATATACACAACCAAGAATAGCGATAAGGAAAAAAAATGGTCAAATAGAAGAAATAAGAGGAATTGAAAAAGATCAAAATTTAGAGAGCAATATGGAACTTGTAGTTGAAGAAAAATTAAAAGAGGATGACTTTCCAGATAGAGATGCATATAAAAGAAAGTAAGAGACATGAAGATGATGACCTATACCCATACAAAGTGGAAAAATGGTGGTGAGATTAGTAGAGAAGAATTAATATTTTTGTATGAACTAGAAGAAGAAATAATAGGATTTGGTTGGGAGAAAGATCCCCGAATAAATGAAATTTTAAGTACAAGAGATTTAAAAAAAGATTTATCAATAATATTTAATTGTGATGAAGAACATCTAATCATTCCTAGTACCATAAAGAAAATAAAGTTACCAAAATTAAGAAGTGTTGAAGAACTAAAATTTGCCGAAGGAGTAGAAGAAGTAGAATTGTCAGGTTTATGGACAGTAGGAAATTTAGAAATACCAGGTAGTGTAAAACGTATTTGTTTGAATGAATTAGTAGAAGCAAGAAAAATAGATATCGCTTTAGGAGTAGAAGAAGTAGCTTTTCCAAATTTAAGGACAGTGGAAAGCTTAACAACACCAGAAAGTGTAAAAGAATTAAATTTGCATGTTTTGGAAAGAGCAGATGAATTAGATATCGCTTTAGGAGTAGAAGAAATAAGTTTACCAGTAAAGTCAGTAGGAAATTTAAAAATTGCTGAGGGAATAAACTATATAAATTTTGCAAACTTAGAGTCCGTCAACAATATAGAAATACCAAGTAGTACAAAATATATATTTTTGGATGCTTTAAAAAGTATTAAAAACTTAAATATTCCGGAAGGAGTAAAAGATGTAGGTTTTCTAAATTTAGAGTCAGCAGATAGTATAATAATACCAAGTAGTGTAAAAAGAATAAATTTTAAAAATTTAGAGGAAGTTAAAGATTTAAAAATTGCTGAAGGAGTAGAAAAAATAGAATTACCTCATTTAAAAAAAGCAGAATTTTTAGAAATACCAAGTAGTGTAAAAAATATAGCTTTGTATGCTTTAACAATGGTTAAATACTTAAAATTTGCTGAAGGGGTAGAATATATAAATTTGCCAAACTTATCATCGGCCGAAAGATTAGAAATACCAAGTAGCGCAAAATATATAGAATGGTTTTTTTTAGGAAATATTCAATATTTAAAATTTGCAGAAGGTGTAAAATGTATAGATTTACCAGACACATCATCGATTGAAAGATTAGAAATACCAAGTAGTGTAAAAGATTTAAGAAATTTAGAAAATATTCGAAGTATAATAATTCCAAAATCTGTTGAAGCCCAAAAAAATCTTATTGAGGCAATAAAAAAAGGACATAATATCGATCATGCTAAAGAATTAATATATCAATTAGAAAAATTATATAAAAAAAATTTAATCGATAAAGCTAATCAAGAAGAATTTGAAAGTATAACTAACAATGAAGAAACTTTAAATGAAAGTCATGAATCTAGAAAGGGAAGAAAATGAAAACATGTTAACTATAAATATAAGATTATAAAAATGGTCTTTCAACTTAAATTAGTACATAATTGATAAAAAAATATATGTTTCTTTGATATTGAAATAAATTATTTAAATAAAATCGAAAAAAGATTAAAAAAATTTATTAATGAATCATATAACGGAGAAAAATATGAAGCATTTAAAAATAGAGTTTTTTTAATGAATGATATAATAAATTATGATATTTTTTCTTTCAAAAAAGCATTTCTAAATAGAGATGAAATATATTTGAATGTCTGAAAGGTTCGAACAATTCATCCCTGGAACGATAACTTTAATCCGTGTAAAATTTGACTTAACACAGATTTTATGATATCATTTACCTCATAAATCGTTGATGAGAATATAACTTTTATATATACTCTTATATAGAAAATTATCATGACGATAGAATCATTACCGTGTCAGAAGTATTAAACCATATATAATCTAATTAAAAGTAATAAAATAAAAAAAGAATTTAGGTGTAATTATGAATAACTGGGAACTAGCAATAGAAAAATTTTTAGATAAATATAAGAAGGAAGATTACTTTTTAGGTGCTATTTTAACAGGAAGTTATGCAACAGGAAATAATAATGAAAATAGTGATATAGATATTTATATTGTTACTACGGATGACACGAAATGGCGAGAAAGAGGTAATAAAAATATAGATGGATTTTTAATCGAATATTTTATAAATCCTAAGAAGAAAATTTTATCTTATATGGAGAAAGAACTCCAAAATTATCATATGTCTACAACAATGATTTTTGTTAATGCTAAAATACTTTATGATAAAGATGGAACTATAAACGAATTAATGAATATTGCTAAAAACAATTCTATGTTGACTAATCTTGCAGATATAGATGATTTTA
>CANQHK010000038.1 GCA_947623645.1 uncultured Bacilli bacterium | reverse complement strand
TTTTGAAGAGAGAACGCATGGAGAAGTGTTATCCATTATCACAAACGATATTGATACTTTTGCTGGAAACTTATCGCAAAGCTTAACCCAAGTGGTAAGTTCCATTGCTATGCTTATTGGAATTATTGTCATGATGTTAACGATTTCTCCCATTTTAACAGGAGCATCTCTTCTCATGTTACCGATATCTTTTGGACTTATTATGTTTGTTGTAAAACATTCTCAGAAGTACTTCGTTCGTCAACAAGAATATTTGGCAGAAGTGAACTCTCAAGTTGAAGAAACTTATGGCGGACACGTCATTGTCAAGACTTTTAATAAAGAAAAAGATGCTTTAGAAAAATTTGAAAAGGCCAACGACACGCTTTATGAATCTGCTTGGAAGAGTCAATTTTTATCCGGAATGATGCATCCGATTATGGCTTTTGTTGGAAATTTAGGATATGTCATGATTTCTATTTTTGGAGGATACTTAACGATTAAAGGAAAACTCGAAATTGGTTACATCTTATCTTTTTCTCAGTACATCCGCCAGTTTAATCAACCTATTACTCAAACAGCACAAATTGCCAACTTACTACAGTCTACAGCAGCTGCAGCAGAAAGAATTTTTAAATTCTTAGAAATCGAAGAAGAACAAGAAACAGGAACGAGTATGGATACTTCTAAGATTCAAGGAAACATTGAATTTAAGAAAGTGTTCTTTGGTTATACAAAGGATAAAATGGTCATCAAGAATTTAAATGCGAAAATCAAGCAAGGACAAAAGATTGCCATTGTTGGACCAACAGGAGCAGGGAAGACGACAATTGTTAAACTTTTGATGCGGTTCTACGATGTTGATAAGGGAGAAATCTTAATTGATGGAAAGAATATTCAAGAATATACAAGAAGTGATTTAAGAAATCTATTTGGAATGGTTTTGCAAGATACATGGTTGTTTTCTTCAACCATTGAAGAAAATATTAAATATGGGAAATTAGAAGCAACTAGAGAAGAAGTCGAAGAAGTTAGTAAATTGTCCCATATTGATCACTTTATAAAAACATTACCAGATACTTACAATATGGAAATTAATGAAGAAGCGAACAACATTTCAGAAGGGCAAAAACAATTATTAACGATTGCTCGCGTGATTTTAAAAAATCCTAAAATCTTAATTTTAGATGAAGCAACTAGTAGTGTTGATACAAGACTCGAGTTACTCATTCAAGAAGCGATGGATAAACTAATGGAAGGAAGAACGAGCTTTATTATTGCTCACCGTTTATCAACGATTCGCAATGCTGATTTGATTTTAGTGATGCAAGATGGAAATATTGTAGAGCAAGGAACCCATAAACAACTTTTAAAGAAAAAAGGATTTTATGCAAAACTTTATAATTCTCAGTTTGAAGATTAGTATCAATTTGTTTTCTCTAATCATTCCATAAAAAATGAAGAGCTATTCAATCTCTTCATTTTTTTCTTTCCATTTTTCTACTGGAAAATTTTTATAAATATTTCTAATCTTTTTTTGATTCTTTCTTTTCCTAAAAGTTTTAATAAATCATAAAGATTTGGAGACATATTACTGGTTGTTATCATCACTCTTATAATTTCACAGAACTTTGCGATGGTTCCAAGATATGCTTCTGGATTTTCTTTATATTCTTTTCTAGATGCAGTATATTTATATTTACTAGCAAATTCTTTTAAATGATTGAACCAATCTTCTTCAGTGTCTTCTAGGTTGTAACATTCTTCAAAATATTCTTTGATTCCATCCATTGGATATTTCTCTTCTACATCTTTATATGGATTATCTTGATAAAAATATTCATCGTACATATACCAGAATAATTTTTTAATATCAGAGTATACTGCAATATCTTTTCGAGGTTTTTCCGTATTTCTTTCGATATTTAATAGGGAAATAGTATACTCTTTATATTTTTTGATGATTTCGTGAAATTCTGGATCATATTTTTCTGTGTATGTGAAAAGTCCTTCATAAATTTCTTCTGCTGAAAGTTTTGCAAAGTATTCTTTCGAGATATTATTTAATTTTTCTAAATCAAAGAAGGCTCCAGAGGTTGCCATTTTTGATGGACTAAAAGGAAATTCTAGGAAGCTTTTTTCTGGATTTTCTGTATGCCACTCTTCATAATTAGAATTAATAAGCGTCATGAGTGCTTCAATAACAGAGTAGGCAGGGTATCCTAGTTCTTCATAATAGGACATAGAAGCTTCTGGATCTTTTCTTTTGCTAATCTTTCTTACATTTTCTCCATCTTTTTTAATAATTAATGGATTGTGAATATATTTTGGAGGAGTTGCTCCAATGGACGCAAATAGTTCGATATGAAGAGGAACAGAGGATAGCCATTCTTCTCCTCGTACAACATGTGTTGTTCCCATTAAATAATCATCGACAACATGGGCAAAGTGATAGGTAGGAAGAGGATTATCTGATTTCATAATGACTGCATCTTGATCATTTTCTGGAAGTTCCATATCTCCTCTTACTAAATCATGAAAGATAAAGCGTTTGTTGTAATTTCCCATTGATTTAAAACGGATGACATAAGGAATTCCTGCTTTTATTTTTTCTTCGACTTCTTCATAACTTAATTCTCTACATTTCGCATAGGAACCAAAATAACCGATTCTCTCTTTATTAATTTCTTGTACTTCTCGCATTTCGTTTAATTCTTCTTTGGTACAGAAACAAGGATAAGCACGTCCTTTTAAAATTAAATCTTTAATAAACGCATGGTAAATTTCTTCTCTTTCAGATTGAATATAAGGTCCATAATTTCCATGAAGTTCTTCTTTGTATTGATATTCATCTGGTAAAATTTGATAGTGCTTTAGAACTTCCATAATTTTTTCCATTGCTGTTTCTATTTCTCGAGCTTTATCTGTATCCTCATTTCTTAAATAAAAAATACCATTTGTTGTTTTTGCTAAAACATAATCAATTAAACAACTCATAAAATTTCCAATATGAACAAATCCTGTAGGGGAGGGTGCAAATCTTGTTACAGCTTCGTTCTCCTTTAAGTTCCTTTTGGGGTATCTTGCTTCTACTTCTTCTCTTGTTAAAGCATTGGGAAATAATAAATCTGCTAATTTTTTATAATCCATGGTTTTTCCTCCTTTATAAATAAAACTCCTTAGAAAAGGAGTGATTCCTATTTGGCTGCCCCAGTTAGATTCGAACTAACGCATGCAAGATTCAGAGTCTCGTGCCTTACCGCTTGGCTATGGGGCAATAACGCTAGTAATATAATAGCATAGTTTTTTAAAATACACAAGAATTTCCAGGGAATTTGAAAAAAATTTGTAAAATTTGAAAAAAATTGAAAAATTCGTAAAAAGGCGATTTTTCCTTAGAGAAAATCGTCTTTTTTTCTAGAGAAAAATCCGGAATTTTCCTAGGAAAAAATCGCCAATTTTGGTTTTTGCTTTCTTAGTTTCATCATGATATGGTGTTTTCTGGAAAGGAGGTGAAAGATGCCGACCATTGCAAAAAGAGTTTCTAGTCTTGAACCTGGAAAGAAGATCCCTCTTAAATTTGACCCTGCGTTTAAAATGATGTTTGGAAACCCTGACCATTTAGAGTTACTTACTTTTTTCTTATCGAGACTCTTTCGAGTGGATTATGAAGATTTGGAAGGAAGAATTGAACTTGTCCCTTTAAATATGCCCAATCAAACTTTGACTGAAAAAAAGTGTGAACGAGATATTGTCGTAAAGTTTAAAACAGATAATGAATACCGAGTAGAAGTTGAAGTAAATGTTCAAGAAGAATTCCATCAACAAATTATGAACCGCAATCTTTATTATATGAATCGCGTAGCATCAAGTGGAGTTAAAGAGTCGGAAGATTATGAAAAAATTCCTCTTACGTATCTTATCAACTTGAATACCTATTATGTAGATCCTATTCATCAAAAATTAATCGATGTTTATACATTCAAAAATGATGAAGGATACGAATATAGCCAAATTCTAAAAATTTACAACATTAATATTGCAGAATGTTATGATTTATGGTATCATAATAGATATCAAGGAAAGATGGATGAGGCGGAGGAAGATTTGTTTCTTTTATGTGCAAGCTTTATGATGGATGATGTAGAAACTTACAATCACTGCATTGATAAACTTCATACGACTCATCATATCAAGAATACCATGAAGGAGGTATCGGAAAAGATGAATCAGGATGAAGATTTATATGCAAGATACTACAGTTTTGAAGAGAGACAGAAATTAGAAAATCAAGTTGTTCTCAATGATGCAGTAAAAAAGGCAACAGAAGAAGCAACAAAAATAGCAACGGAAAAAGCAACAAAAATAGCAACAGAAAAGGCAACAGAAGAAACTAAACGAACGATTGCTAAAAATTTACTTAAAAATGGTGCAACCATGGAGTTTGTATCGAAATCGGTAGGACTTTCCGTCCAAGAGTTAGAAGAATTGAAAGACTCTACAGAGTAGAAGACCAAGACCTTTTGGTCTTCTTTCTTTTTAGAAATTTGTACTTGCAAATCAAGAAGAAATATGATATCATAATAGATACAAATAATATTAAAAAAGATGGAGGTATCGGAAAAGATGAATCAGGATGAAGATTTGTATGCAAGATGCTATAGTTTTGAAGAGAGACAGAAATTAGAAAATCAAGTTGTTCTCAATGATGCAGTAAAAAAGGCAACAAAAGCGGAACGTCAAAAAATTGCCAAAGAAATGATTGATAAAAAGATATCCTTTGAAGTAATTGCAGAGTGTACGGGGCTTTCCGTCCAAGAGTTAAAAGAATTAAAAGACTCTACAGAATAAAAGATCAAAATTCTGGTCTTTTTTCTTTTTCTATTTTTTCCTTGAAAAATTAGAATTTTCTAGTATAATATTAATAGATGAAATGAGAGGGGAATGAAAATGTCAGGAGAAATGAAAGAAATTACAAGTCGCGATGTTGATTTTGCAAAGTGGTATACCGATGTTTGTGTGAAAGCAGACTTAATCGATTACTCTTCCGTAAAGGGTTGTATGATTATTCGCCCTTATGGGTATGCGATTTGGGAAAATATTCAAAAAGAGTTGGATAAAAGGTTTAAAGAAACAGGGCATGAAAATGTTTATATGCCTCTTTTTATTCCAGAGTCTCTTTTAAACAAAGAAAAAGATCATGTCGAAGGATTTGCTCCAGAAGTTGCTTGGGTAACGCATGGTGGAAGCGAAGAATTAACCGAAAGACTTTGCGTTCGTCCGACGAGTGAGACTTTATTTTGTGAACATTATGCGAATATTGTTAAAAGTTATCGGGATTTACCAAAACTTTATAATCAATGGTGTAGTGTCGTTCGTTGGGAAAAAACAACTCGTCCTTTTTTAAGAAGCAGGGAGTTTTTATGGCAAGAAGGTCATACGGTTCATGCAACAAAAGAGGAAGCAATGGAAGAGACTTTGAAAATGCTCAATGTTTATGGAGACTTTTTAGAAGATATTTTAGCAATTCCTGTTATTCGTGGAAAAAAGACGGAAAAAGAAAAGTTTGCAGGAGCTGTAGATACGTATACAGTTGAAACTATGATGTATAATGGTGTTGCTCTTCAATCTGGAACTTCCCATTATTTCGGAGATGGTTTTGCCCGTGCTTTTAATATGACGTATTTGGATCGAGATAATAAACTTCAATACGTTCATCAAACTTCTTGGGGAATGACGACAAGAGTAATTGGAGCGATGATTATGACCCATGGGGACGATCATGGATTAGTTTTACCACCGAATATTGCACCGATTAAAGTAGTTATTGTGCCTATTGGTAAAAACGAAGATGCGGTTCTTGAAAAAAGTTATGAAATTGCTCGTACTTTAAAAGAAAAGGGAATCGATGTGAAAGTTGATGATCGAGAAAAATCTCCAGGTTTTCGTTTTGCTGAAAATGAAATGAAAGGAATTCCTGTTCGAATTGAAATTGGACCAAGAGATTTGGAAAAAAATGTTTGCGTTTTACATCGAAGAGATACTTTAGAAAAAAAAGAAGTATCTTTAGAAAATGTTTTAGAAGAAGTGATTCAACTTTTATTAGAAATTCAAGAAAATATGTATTTACGTGCAAAGTCTCGTAGAGATAGTATGATTCATCGTGCTAAAACCAAAGAAGAAATGGCTTCTGTTATCGAAGAAGAAAGTGGTTTTGTTCTTGCTCCTTGGTGCGGGGACAAAAAATGTGAAGAAGAGATCAAAGAAGAATTTGGCATTACTTCTCGTTGCATTCCTTTGGAAGATGCTCTTACGACGGACGATTGTATTTGTTGTGGCAGAAAAGGAAAATTCATGGTTTATTGGGGAAAACAATATTAGATTTTAAAAAAGGGGGAATTGGAATGAAAGGAACAATTAAAAATTTGGAAAAATTATCGCTTGAAGATTTACAAATATATTTTCAAGATGCAAAGGAGCAAGTTGAAAAGAAATTTCCTTACTCTATTTTAGAAAAAGAATTTGAAAAGCTTTCTTATGTTGCTATCAAAAATATTCTTCAGAAGGCAAATAAAAGTGAGAAATTGGATTTACAAAAGGCTTTTCAAAAAGAATATTCTTCTTTGCTCTCAAGTGATTTAAAGCTTTTGATGCAAGACTTTAATATTGCAAAACCAGTATTAGAAGAAAACATTTTAAACCATTTGGAGATAAAAGATGGTTATGAAGAAAATCGAAGGCTTCTGCAAACGTTTGTAACACAAGCAAAAAAAGTATATTTTTCTCTAGATTTGGATAAAGCACTCGCTTTGATGGCAGAAAATGAAGTGCTCGATCATGCGGTAGAAGTTCTCATTCAAAATGATTTTTCTAAAATTCAAAGGGACTCTTTAGAAGAAACTTATTCGAGTGAAATGATTCGTATTTTTGTTAGTGCTTATTGTTTAAAAGAAGATCTTTCTATTGATGTTTTAGATGATGATTTAATGGATGAAAAAGAAGATAAGGAATCTTATTCAACCGATGCTCTTCAGGATTATATGTCGAATATTCGAAAATTAGGACCTGTTTTAACTTTTGAAGAAGAGATACAGCTAGTAAAAAGAGCACAAGCAGGGGACTTGGAGGCTAGAAAAGAATTAACCGAAAGAAATTTACGATTAGTTATTACTATTGCGAAACGTTATACAGGAAGAGGGGTTGAATTTTTGGATTTAATTCAAGAAGGAAACATTGGTCTTCTAAAAACGATTGAGAAATTTGATCCGAATAAAGGATATCGTTTTTCTACGTATGCTACTTGGTGGGTTAAGCAATCGATTACTCGTTATATTGCCAATCAAGCAAGAACGATTCGAATTCCTATTCATAAAGTCGATGAAGTGAATAATTACAAAGCTTTTATCACCGATTATTTTAAAAAGTATGGAAAAACTCCATCGATGGAAGAACTGGCTCAACAATTTGGAAGTATTGAACATGTAAAAGAATTGGAAAAATTTACAGAAGAGCCTTTAAGTTTAAATACCGTTGTTCATGATCACGAAGATTCCGAATTTGGTGACTTTATTCCTGATGAAAAGAAAGGCCCAGAAGAGATTATTCTTCAAGAAAGCATGAAAATAGAAGTTAAAAAATGTGTAGACCTAGTGCCTTTAAAGGAAAGAGAAAGAGAAGTTTTATATCTTCGCTTTGGACTAGATACAGGAATTCCTATGACTTTAGAAGAAGTTGGAAAAATTTATCATATAACAAGTGAAAGAGTTCGACAAATTGAAGCAAGGGCGATTCGAAAATTAAGAAATTCTCCATATTTTTCGGATTTGTCTATTTATGTAGATGCTTCTTCTAAATCATCTTTAGAATCTATGCAATCAGAACGGAGAAGCTATTCGAAAGAAGAAAAACAGAGCCTTTCTTCAAAGAATTTATACCCTTCTAGTGTTTATGATTATTTCGAACAATACACAAAAGACGAAGTGAATTTGATTTTAGGATATTTACCAAAAAGAGAACAAAATCTTTTAGTTTCTCCAAAAAAATCGAAAAAAGAAGAAAAAGAATTTTTTGATCTGCTTCAAAAACTTCGTGTTAATCTAGAACATATGGAAGTTCAAGGAATTTGTCCATTTAGTTCCAGAAATCGAAAATATTTATTGAAAGCTCCTACGCATGAAAGTAAAAGGCTTGTAAAAAGTAGAAATTTAAAGTAGTTTCGTTTGGTTTACTTTTAAGAAGAAAAAAAGTTATGTTGTTTTACAACAGATTCTTTTTTTCTTTTCTTCTTTTAAAAAGTGCGGTATAATAGGATTAGAAAAGTAGGATGCAATATGACAAGTGGGATTTATATAATTGATAAAGAAAAAGGAATAACAAGTAGAGATGTCTGTAATCAACTTGTAAAAAAGTTTCATACCAAAAAAGTCGGGCATGCAGGAACACTCGATCCATTAGCAACAGGAGTTTTGGTGGTAGCAGTTGGAGAAGGAACGAAAATTCTTGAATTTTTAGTAAATGATGAGAAAGAGTATCTTGCAGAAGTAATGGTTGGAGTCGAATCGGATACCTTGGATTGTACAGGGAATTTAAAGTATCATGAGAGGGTTTCTTTTTCAAAGAAACAAATTGAAGACGCTTTAAAAAGTTTTTTAGGAAGTTATCTTCAAGAAGTTCCAAAATATTCTGCTGTTCATGTTGATGGGAAAAGGCTTTATGAATATGCTAGACTTCAACAAGAGGTTTCCCTTCCCAAAAGAAAAGTCGATATTTTTTCCATCGAACTTTTGGATGTTTCTATGGAAGATGGGTACCAAACATTTTCTTTTCGAGTAAGAGTTAGCAAGGGATGTTATATTCGAAGTTTGATTCGTGATTTGGGAGAAAAATTAGGAAGTCCATGCATTATGAAAAATTTAAGAAGGGAAAAAGAAGGAATTTTTGATTTAACTCTCGCTAAAAAAATGGATGATTTAGAAGAAAAAGATGGTTTGTCTTTTGCCCTCGCATTAAAAAATTATCCGAAAAAAATCATTACCGATTCCTTTGTTCTTCAAAAAATTCAGAATGGATGCAAGTTAAAATGTGAAATTACGGAACTTACTTGTTTTTATAACGAACGACAAGAGCTTCTTGCAATTTATGTTCCAGATGGAGAGTGGATGAAACCTAAAAAAGTCTTTGTTCAAAGGAACTTCAGTAATTAAAAAGAATATTTTATAGTAGAGTAGGAGGAAACAATCGTGAAGAAATTAGATGAACTTTATCCAGGGTATGGTGATACGCCGATTCAAGATATTAAAATTAATTCTAAAGATGTAAAAGAAGGAGATTTATTTGTTTGTGTCATGGGGGTCAATCGGGATCGTCATGATTTTATCGAAGATGCTATCAAAAATGGGGCAAGTGCTATTGTTGTATCCAAAGATGTTGGAGAGTATTCAGTTCCAATTATCAAAGTAGAAAATACCAATCAAGAATTAATTTCTTTGGCTAGAAAATTTTATGATTTTCAGGATGATGATTTAACCCTTGTTGGAGTTACGGGAACCAATGGAAAAACAACCATTGCGATGATGATTCAAAGTTTATTAGGAAATGTTTGTGGTTATATGGGGACCAATGGAATTTTTTCCAAAAGTTTTCAAGAAAAAATTGTTAATACCACACCAGATGCGGATCGTCTTTATAAATATTTTAAACGGTTTCGGGAAGATGGTTGTAAAATTTTAAGTATGGAAACCTCTAGT
>CANQHK010000037.1 GCA_947623645.1 uncultured Bacilli bacterium | reverse complement strand
TTTGCACAAAAAAATGAATCTGTGGATAAAACAAATTCATTTTTTTCTGTTTCTTTTAAATTTTACCGGAACTCAAAGGTTTTTACTCGTCTTTCACAGTATTTATATTAATTTATACAATATTACGCATTATTCTCATAAAAACTTTATCTCTCTCTACTATAATATACGATTGATCTTTAAAAGAAAAAGCAGATTTCTGCTTTTTAAAAATTTCATGATTCTTGTTCTAATCCTTGAAAAACTTCATAGGTTGTATTCCCTTCATCATCGATTTGAAAATTATAAGGAACTTTTTCTCCTACATCTGGATTGAAAAGATAAAGGATAAAATGAGGATTTCCTTCACTATCCATATAAACATTATCAATTGCACGATACATAACACCCTGTACCGATTCATCAATACTTGGATTTCGATAAATATCTAATTCATTGTTATAATCGTAACGAAATTTTTCCATATACATTTTTACAACAATAGCCTTAAGGTGACTGCTGTAATCTCGATCGATTTTTAATTTTTCTTTTACTTCATCTGTTTCTAAAACATCGTATGTATCAGGATCAATATTATAAACTCGGTACTTGTTGACAGTATTATGAACAGGTCCGACAAGATCTTGATTTTCTATAAGAAAACTGACAATTCCTTTTCCTTCATAAACCAAATAATTGATTTTTTGATAGGATAAAAACTGTAATTTTTCTCCTGTTTCATTATACTTGACGGATTTATATACTTCATCAAAATTCTTTTTTAGTTCTCGATTAATTGCTTTAATATCCTTATTTTTTTCCTTGATTTGAGGATACTCAATCGTATAATTATTTCCAAGTTCATCTTGAATTGTACAGACATAATTGGTATATTCGATTCCTTTTGTAAATTTATCTTCATTGCAATAGGCTAATTTCTTCTTTCGATTTTCGATTTCTATTCGATGAAGTGTATTCGTTCGAAACATAACAAAAACAAAAATCACGAGGAAAAGAATTCCAAATACCAATAAAAATTTATATTCTGTTTTTAAAGACTTCATAGAGATTAAACCTCATCATCGAAAAAATCATCGAAGAATTGGTCATCTGTAATATCGACTTCTCTCTTATTAATTTTATCATCCAAAATTTCTTTATTCGAAGGCATCTCTTCTTTTATAACCTTCTTTTCAACTTCCTCTTTTGCATCTTCTACCTGTTTTTCTTTTTCTGCTTTGGCTTGATTCATCTGACTTAAGAATTCATCAATTGAAAGAGGTGGTTTCTTCTCTGGCTCTGTTTTTGGAAGAGGTGCAGGTTCTGCTTTTTTCGTTTCTTCTTTTGCTTGTTGTTCTTTCTTTGCTTTTTCTGCTTCTAGTTTTTCTTCTTCTTCAAGTTCGGCAATTTTGGCATCAATCTTTTTAATTAAATCATCGACATTAAATCCAGAGTCCGCATTTTCCATCGATGGAGATGGTTTTGGAACAGGTTGACGTTCTCGCATTGGATTGGGCATTCCAGAAAAAGGATTCATACCAGTAAATGGATTTGCTCCCATTCCACCAGCTTGACTATTTGGTGTAGGAAATCCAGGAAAAGGAGAAGGTGTCTGCCCACTACTCATCATTTCCGTAAGTTTTTCTTTCTTCTTTGCTTTTACAAATTCTCGTAAATCAAATGTTTGAACTTGTTGCTTTTCTCTTTGAGGATACTCTGCCTTTGGATATCTCTTAATATTCCACTGAAAGTATGGAACAAATTTGGTCTTAAATGGATTTAAACGAAGACGCATGATAATAACTTCAAACTGTTTCATTTTCTGCAAATCGCTAATTGTAACAAGAGGAGTAGATGCTGTTTTATCATCTTTTTTACTTTTTACCTCTCCACACATTTTAGAAATTTCTTCCAAAGCTTTTAACTCTGTCGTAATCAAATAAATAATATTCCCACAGTTACCACGAATTGTTTCGGCATTTTCTTTTCCATAAACTTGATCCAATTGAGCAAAGTTTTGGATAATCATGGTAAAGCGAATAAGACGAGAACGAGCTGCTGTAATCATCGTCGTAATATCTTTTAATGGCGGCATATTAGCAAACTCATCGAGTAAAAAGTTCGTACGAACTGGAAGTTTTCCTCCATGTTTTTGAGCAACACCAATAAGCGTTTCATAACATTGTTTTAACAAAATCGTAACCAAAGGATGGTACGTTTTCTTTTCATCTTGAATAACGATAAAAAGCGCTGTTGGTTTTTCTCCAATCGTTTCTAAATCAATATCACTATGACTTAACATTTCGGATAAGTTTTCCCGAGATGCAAAAAGTTTAATTTTTTGCTTAAATACAGAGATAATACTTCCTTTTGTATCACTTGGAGCCATAATGGTACCAGAGGCATTGGTATATGCTGCACCGGCTGGATCTTTGGTATTAAAATATTCTTTAATATAAGTAGATCCTCCGAATTTTTCTTCTCCAACCGTCGTCATGACACTGATACTATTTAAATTTACTTTATCTTCCTCTGCATCTTCAAAAAGTCCTAAAGCAAGTCCTGAAAAATAATCGGCGGAAGTTTTCTCCCAGAAAGGATCGGCATTTCCACTCTTTTCTTCATACAAGATGTTTGCAGCAAGGTCATCGAGTAACTCGATTGCTTTATCTTGATTTCCACTTCTATACATCCGATAAGGAAGGGACAACGGATTCCAAGCATTTCCTTGTTGAGGATCCCGGAAGTTTAATATTAAAACATGATATCCTTTATCTCGAAGCATATTAGAAGTTTGTTCATAAATTTCACCCTTCGGATCAGTAATAATCATCGACTCTCTATGTTTTGCTAAAATTTCTACCGTTGGGAAAATAATCGTCTGAGTTTTACCAGAACCAGTCGCACCAATAATCAAATTATGATATTCTCCATCATCTACCCAAATTTGATCTTTTTTCATAAGAAGGGGAACTCCACCATGTTTTGAAGTATCTGCATTCTGTAAAACCATTTCTACTTTATCTTCATTTTGTATTTCTTTTTCTTTTGCCCACCTGCTATATCCTTTACTAGACTTTTCTGTACCAAAACCAAATCCTTTTTCTCGTTCAAAAAAGTAAGAGGATACACTCATAAAGATTCCTCCTAATGCGAGGAGATAAAAAGTAAAGGTTGCAACAATCGTATCCTTATGAAAAGCACGAAAAAGATTAATTCCACAAAAAACACCATCTCTTGCTAAGGAACTAATATTTGCAATTCCAAGTGCTACAATAAAGAACAAAAGTATGGCAAAGATGATAAAGATAATTACATCTTGCATATCTGCTTTAAATTTTAGTTTCATAAAAGTCACATCCTATCTTTTTCTTTTAAATAGATTTTATAGATACTTGAGGATAGTAGTACTGTACCACCGATTACAATAAGAATCAAGAACAGTCTTTTGATATTTTTATTCTTATAATTCCATACATATTTATTTTCATAAAGAACTAAAGAAATTGGTTTATTTTCATAATTATCTTTATCAATATACCAATAATAAGTATTATTTTTTACTTTATCGGCATTGGTTTCTTTTAATTTATGATTGCTTTCTATAGCAATTGTTACCTTCTCAAGTTCTTCTATATCCTTCATACAAGTAAATTCTTTGGAAGTTTTTAGTGTAATCAAATCGTTTTCATAAGAAGTTACATTATGCGCAATATAACAATAATCCAAAACAGGAGAATTTTCTTGATAATCCGAAATACTTGAATAATGATTCTTTAATTCAATCCCTATCTGTTCATCTTTTGCAACTTCCTTTTTCTCATTACACCTTAAGAAATCTCCATTATCATCATATTTTAAAGATAATTCTTGGGTATATTCATATACGTCTTTGGAAACTTCCGATTTTTGGTACCACGGCGTTGTTTTTTCTGTTACTTGATCATTATAAATTTCAATTTCATAATTTCCTGAGCACCCCGTCAATAGAAAAACGGAGAAGATAAGTAAAATTTTCTTTTTCATATGTCACCTCTTAACCCAATAAGTAAATATATCCAACAAATCGATAATCTCCATGCGCTTCTATGTATTTGAGGTCTCTTGTACTATATCGAAATCCATTGACACTCTTTCCACCTTCTGAAATAGCAATGGATACAGGTTTTCTACTGGAATCATATTCAATTCCTTCAATTACTGCAACATGTCCCGGATGTCCAGCCCTACTCCATACGATAATTGCACCAACCCTCGGCTGGTTAACATCGGTAGAACTTGTAAAATAATCATTATAAGCAAACCAAGTTCCAGCATCATGAGCCATCGGCTCCATATATCTTTGTGCTTGTTCCATCGACATTCCATTTTGGGTTAAAATTTCTAGTCCCCTACCATGGGCGTACCAAGTACACTCATTGATAAGACTTCGACTACTTCGATAAAACAAGTTGTTATCACTTTCCCAGAAAGTAGTATATTCTGGACTATCTTGTAGAAGAGATGTACGAACTCCTTGTGCTCCGGTTCCTGAAATGGTTCCTTCTCCTACTAAAATCGTACTAGCACCAATCGTTGGAATACAATTTAATGCTGCTGTGGTTCCGGATTCTTCGGTTGAATCTACAGAAGATGTATTTTCATAGGAAGAAGACAAAGTACTTTCTGGATTTACTGCTCCAATATCAAACTGTTGTAAATCATACGTATCGATGACTCCTAAGACAGAACTTCGATACGTTGTTGCAGTTGCATAATTATGAGCTTGTAAGCAATCCACTAGTTGACTAGGAGAATTTCCTCTACATTGATATCTTTCCGTAATTAATCTTGAATGATCTGCTGTTGACATTGCAAAATTATCATATACTCGGTAATATTGACAATCGTTTCCACTCTTATTACACATGTATGTAATAGTTCCATTCCAATAATCATTACCACTGCAATTATTTCCATTACTTCCAGGAGGAATCAAATAATTTCTAATTTTGGAAGCGCCATTTGCACAAGTTCCAGCGGTCATACCATAATAATTATGATACTCTCTTGCCAAAAGACTTGTTCCATTTCCACTTTCAACCGCAGCTTGAGCCATCGTAACCGATGCAAGCATTCCAGTCCTTTGCATATCCGCAACAATATCGGAAGCAATCATTTGTAAAAAACTAGAACGATCTTCACTAGCATAATTGGCTCCACCATAATCCAAAGCAACCGTTGAATAATCACAATAAATCCGATTTTCTATAACATACTCATAAATATCATAAATATCTTCGACAATTTGCGTTGCAACTTTCATACTTTCCTCTTGATTTACTCCCTCAAATTCCGGTTCATAATATCTTTCAATAAAACTTTTATTTTGCAAAATATTTCCAATTGTCGCGGTTCTCGATAAAAGTTTGTAATAGTAAACTCCTTCTCTTTCTAAACTTGTCGTGTAATAATATTGAATCGAAGGTTTTGCAGAACATTTAATATCCTTTGAAACAAAAAAATCTGTTCTTTCTCCTGTAATTACTTTAATGGCTTCACTCCAAAAACTAGGTTCTGTCGCTTGATCAATCCACTCTTTTGGAAAAGTCCGATTGTAATATTTCGTTCGGTCATCAAATCTTTGTAAATTTTTCCAAGTAGGATCATAGACACACTGAAATTCTTCCTCTCCAGTTGGTCGATCTGGAATATCATAAACCGTTCCCCAACTATCCACTAATAAATCATGGTATTTATTCATTTCTATTCTTTCTCGTCTACAAGCACTTTCTGGATCGCACGGTGTACAATTGGTATCATAAGGAGAACAAGAATGAGCAAGACACGAAGTTACACAATGATCATAATAATCTTGATAGGTTTCATAAATTGCTTGATCTTGCTTGTAATATTCTCGAAGTTGCTCATCTGCCTCATCATATTCACACCAAGGAATACTTCTAGTTTCTCCATTGATTCTTGGATAAGGAATCGATTGTTTGGTTTGATAATTAAAAGTTGCACGTGTATTAAATCCAAAAAAACCTGCCCAAGTGTCCGCAACATCTTTATCACTTTCTGGCGTTATTTTATTTCTTGCTGTAGTATCGCAGGCATTATAGGTTGTATTTTCAATGACTTGAAATTTTGCTAAGGTTTTAATTTGCCTTCTTGCGACTTTATAAAAATTGGCTTCATCTTCAAAGATTTGATCGTCACCTGTCATTACGGTATCTTCAAAATCATTGATTTGTTGATCATCTACATAATCACTCATCCCTTTTCCATAAAAAAGAGTTGCAGTAATTAAGGTCGTATCAATATCTACTCCATAACGATTTACAAATTCTTCATGAACAGCATTCAATTTTTCATAATATTTTTTTTCTTGTATTTCTGCTGCTTCTTCATCGGTTACAAAACCATTTCCAGTAAAGAAATTTCCTGCACTTTCAAAGAAGGAATCTAGGCTTTCTCCAATTCCTTCTCCTACTCCATGTGCTGCTTCATACAAGTATTCTGAAACAGAAGTAACGGTTACCATGACCATCATTAAAACTACAATAACGAGTAGAATAACAATGAGATACCCAGACGTTACTAAAATAGCATGTCGAAGAGGAGGAGGTAACATCTTCCAAAAAGAAAGAATTTTATGTCCTAAAGACGTAGAAGGAGGAGGAGAAGAAGCTTCGAAAGAGCCATTTTCTGAATTATCGGAAGAATCATCCGTAGTTGGTTCACTATTCTCAATTTCTTCATCCGATGGATTATCAAGTTCATTATCAGAAGTATCGAGTTCATCTTTTGATGTAAGCTCATCATCCTCTTCTGGCATATCCTTCACCTCCACTTCAAACTTTTAAATTTCTACTATTTTATAGTCCTCCACCACTACCGAAAGACTCTAATTCTTCTGGTGTTACGATAATATTAATAATCATTCTTCGTCCACCACAGACAAGTAAAGCTTCTCCTTGTCCAAAACGTTTTATGCTTTCTTTTTCATTTTCATTTAAATCGATTAATCTCGCCAAATCATCGACAGCTTGTTTCTTAAGTCCCATAACCAGATAATAGGATGCATTATCGAAGATCGCTTTTCCATGAATTAAAACACTTGGAGCAGCAAAGTCACTTGGTTGTTGGGTAATGATAATGGAACCGGTATTGTATTTTCGAGCACGTCTTTGTACTTGAGCTAAAAATTCTGCACCAAGAGCATTGTTTCCACTTAATAGAACATGTGCCTCATCAACAAAGAAAGCCGTATCGACATCTTTATTTAAACAAAGACCCCAGGCATACTTCAAAACATTAAAGAACAAAGCATTTCGAATATTGACATCGGAATTCATTAACTCTTTGATGTTAAAGACAATTAAATCACTTCTTGGTCGAATCGTTGTTTTTCCATCAAAATAATATTTTAATTCTTGGGTTAATGGACGAATCTTTAATTCAAGACGTTCCATAATATCTCGCTCTTGTGTATGATCCGTCATTGCTAGAAGTCTTCCACGAATGGTTTGGTAAACATCGGAGAAAGTCGGAAAATCATCGGCAGTAAACTGAGAAAAATCACTGTTAAAATCAATTCCAAAACGCCGGTAAGTATCTTGTACCACTTCACTAAACATGGTTAGAACATCTTCTGGAATGGATGGATCATAATACCGCATGAAACCTTTTAAGAATTGTAAAGTACGTGTTAATACGGTATAACCAAGACCTTGACGAATCTCCTCTTCATCGGCATCCAGTACAATTTGAAGAGGGTTTACCATTCCGTATTCTCCACCTTTACCAAGATCGATAACATCTCCTTGGAATACTTTTACCATTTCTTCAAGTTCATTTTCAGGGTCGATTGCAACAATCTGAGCACCATTTCGAATATGGCTTCGAAGAAGAAGTTTTGCAGCTGTTGATTTACCAGAACCAGACGTACCTAAAATAATCATATTGGCATTGGTACGATAAGGATCTTTCTTAATTTTGTATAAGAATTGATTAAAGAGAATAACTCCTCCTGAAGAATCTACTCCAAGAAGGGTTGATAAACCAGGGTCTTTAATACTATCGAAAATAAATGGATACATAGCAGCAATGGTAATCGATGGAATCGGTGTTCCAATTCGCTCTTCGATATCTTGCTTTGGAAAGATTGGAATAATTGACTTTAATACTTTTTCTTGTTCAAAACGAAGAGAAATTGCTTTTAATTCCATCGCATCCAAATAATTTTTTACATTGATTTTACGAAGTTCCAACTCTTCTTTGGTATCTGCTGTAATCATAATATGCATTTGAAAATCAAAGATTTGTGCTTGGGTTCCAGCAAGCATCGATACGAAATATTCCAAGCTCTCATAATCCTGCCGAATTCTTTCACGAATCGTATTATCTCTTTCGTCTTGATAACGAATTTTTAAATCAGCAATTTGTTTATTTAACATTCTGGACATTGTTTGGAAAGGTACTGGAATATGTTTAATAACAACCTTTACTCCTGTCATATTGGTAAGGGAAGACAAATACCCTACTCCAATATATTTTGGATAAGATACAACCGTTAAGATAGTGGCGTACTTATCACTAATGAAAAAATCTCCCGCATTAAATTGTAACCCCTTAGGGGCAAGCTGTGTTCGAATATCTACCATGTCGGAATCACCGTCCCAAATTCTGTATTCATTCCCCCATTTAAGAAGTTCTCTAAAATAATTCGTAAATCATCATTACTTGTTTGACGAGATACAAGTCCAACGGATGCTAGACCATTAATCAACATCCGTACTTTCTTCATCATCAATTCTGGATTTTTTTCTTTAAATAAGATGTAATACTCTGTATCTACTACATTGTTATGCATAAAAGAATTTCCTTTTTGAATATCTTGATTAATGAGTTTACGAACGGCTTGATTGGGTTGATTTTGATACAAAAGTTGAAGTTGTGAAAGATAAACTGAAATATCGACAGGTCGATCTGCAACCACCAACCAAAATTCGTAATCGATTGTATTGTAGAAATTTTTTAAGGCATTAATAATATTTAATTGTTCATTTGCTTCTAGAATAAAGATGTTTCTAGGTTCAATTTTAACTCCTGTTACTTTATCCTGATTTCTTAAAAGAATTACTCCATTATTGATTCCTTGGAGATCCCTGATCCATTCTTCTGCTGCTTTGTTTCTCATCTGGCTCATACATAAAACACCAACCTTTCCATACATATCTTTTTTGTCCTACCAAATACTCATATAAATCAACAATAAATGTTAACACGTTATGATAATGTGGCAACGGTGCAACTAATAAAGAACAAACTAAAGCTGGTGCAATTGCAACAATTGCCAATGTTGTATCATCCAAAGGAAGTAACATCAAAAGAAGAAAGGTAATTCCAAGTCCGGTTAGAAAAATTGTTAAATCAATCGGACGAAATAATCCTAAAATAAATTTTCCTCGATTTGTATTAGCAGGAATTAAATAGCTTCCATTATTCACTATCTATCACACTCCTTTATTCTATTTTTTTACAGCATCACGGTCTGCTGCACGAGCTCGATATCGACCAGATAATTTAGTATTTGTAATATTCGTAGAAGTAGTTCCCATAGCTTTCTTTATAGAACCTCGATCGCCGAAATCAACTTCAACACCTGTTCCTTGGATTGCATCTTCTGCATAACGGTATTTATCATAAGAAGTTCCATCGTATGTTGGATTTGCCATGATTTTTGTTATATGAGCTTGTGTTTGAGCATCTTTAAGATCTGACATAATCGCTGAAGCTTGAGCCCAATCTCCAAGATCTTCCGTATAAGTTTCTTCTCTTGTAAGAGGTTGACCGTTAGGGCCTAGAATACCT
>CANQHK010000036.1 GCA_947623645.1 uncultured Bacilli bacterium | reverse complement strand
TCCGGATTTTATGGATATGGTCATGTTGCCTATGTTCTAGATGTTCTAGATGGTTATATGCGTATAATGGAAGGTGGCGTTGTCGGAACTGAGAAAAGAGATCGGACAACAAGTTATGAAATTGGTTCTGGTGATGGTATCTATTTAACTGGATTTATCTATCTGGATGAAATTCCAAAACAACCATCGAAAAGTGCTAATTCAAATTCAGGAACCAACGCAAATAATTCCAATTCTAGCAGTAATACAATAACGAAAAAAGATGGAAATAGTTATTTAAAATCGCTCGAAATAGAAGGTGTTCCTATTTCTTTTCAAAAAGATACTTTTACCTATACTGTTACTCTTCCTTACAAAACAGAAAATATTGTAATAAAGGCAGAAGCTGAAAAAAGTACATCTACTATTCTAAAAGAGGATAGCTATTCATTAAATGTTGGAGAAAACGTTATCAGTATTAAATGTATTGCTGAAGATCAATCAACGAGTGAATATGTTCTTTATATTACAAGAGAAGAACCAAAGGAAGAAACAATAGAAGAACCATCCATTAAAGAGTCAAAAGAAGAAAGAAAGATAAATTCTTTGGTTTGGATTTTATGTATTTCTTTTGTTAGTTTTCTTACCATAGGAATTACTATTTTCCTTTGCATAAAAAGAAAAAGAAAAAATAAAAAGAAATATTAAAAATTTAATAAAATTTAGAAAATAAAAGGAAATATATTATAATTTTATATAGTAATTATTACTATTATTCTTTTATGTATTGTGATGAATGTGGTTTTAAAAATAAAGAAACAGCAAGTTGGTACAATGATTATACTCTTTCTGTAAAATCTGAATCACCTTGGTTTACTCGTGGTAGAGGTGCAATTAATGATTCTGCAGAGTGGAGAATATATGTTTTTTCCATTTCTACAGAAATGGAAATGTAAACAAATCTACTCGAGCAATTGTTACAATCTTCTAGGAAAATATATTTTCTTAAATTTAAAGAATGACATAGAAAAAGTACTGTTTCTTTTTAGAACAGTACTTTTTACATGAAATAAATAATAATCGAAGATATCATAGCACCAACCATAATTAATACTAAGAGAATCGATACAATTTTTGTCATCTTTTTGCTCATTATCACACCTCGATAACATTATAAAATAAAATTGGAATAAATGCAAGAAAAAAACAATACAATGAAGTAGGTGATCGATAATGAAATTAAAATTGAAAAAAGACAAGCTTTTAAGACAGAAAAAAATATATTTTATGCTTCTTGTATTACTGATTGTTGGTATTTGTATTGGACTAGCACTCCCTAAATTTTTAACAAGAGAAGGTTATGAAATATTAAAAACAAGTATTTCAACATTCTTTAATAACGTTCAAAATAACCAAATTGATTATGCTAGTGGACTAAAAAATTCTCTTCTTGGAAATATTAGTTTCATGCTTGGAATTTGGTTGCTCGGAATTTCCGTCATTGGTCTTCCAGTTGTGTTATTCTTATTATTTTATAAAGGATTTGTCTTTGGTTTTTCGATTTCTTCGATTCTTAGTGTTTATGGTTTCAAAGGAATTCTGGGTGCATTTACTTATGTTTTCCCAGGAACCGTTTTAGCACTCATTACAACCATTCTTCTTAGTTTTTATTCCATTTCTTTTTCCATTCATTTATTTAAATATTTGTTTTTAAAAGAAAATCTAAATTTTAAAAGAATTATGAATCGATATTTTAAAATTTTAGCAATCTCTCTTATTTCCTTTATCATCGTATCTTTATCCGATGTTTATCTTGCTCCAATTCTTATGAAGATCTTTACCTTTTTTATAAAATAAGATATAATAAAAGGGAAAAAAGAGGTCGAGTGTAGATGAAAAAAGTTGTTATTGGAATGAGTGGAGGAGTTGATAGTAGCGTTGCTGCAATTCTTTTGAAAGAACAAGGATATGAAGTGATTGGACTTTTTATGAGAAATTGGGATACTTCGATCAATGGAGACTTTTTAGGAAATCCAAATTTAAAGGAATCCATATGTCCTCAAGAACAAGATTATAATGATGCATTAGCAGTTTGTCAAAAATTAGAGATTCCTCTTCATAGAATTGATTTTGTAAAAGAATATTGGGATTATGTATTTACTTACTTTTTAGAGGAATTAAAAAAAGGAAGAACTCCCAATCCAGATATTATGTGTAATAAATATATTAAATTTGATTATTTTATTAAAGAAGCGAAAAAATTGGGTGCAGATTATATAGCAACTGGGCATTATGCCAAGATGGAAGATGGTTATTTAAAGCGTGCTAAAGACCAAAATAAAGATCAGACGTATTTCTTATCACAATTATCAGAAAAACAGCTAGAAAACGTTTTATTCCCTCTTGGAGACATAGAAAAACCAGAGGTTCGGGAAATTGCTTCAAAATATGGACTTGTTACAGCTAAAAAGAAAGATTCTACCGGAATTTGTTTTATTGGAGAAAGAAATTTCCGAGAGTTTTTAAAAAATTATTTGCCAAATAAAGAAGGAGATATCGTCGATATTGATACGATGAAAGTTTTGGGAAGACACGTTGGTCTTATGTATTATACGATTGGTCAGAGAAGGGGACTTGATGTTGGAGGTTTTGAAGATAGAATGTTCGTCGTTGGTAAAAATTTAGAAAAAAACATTCTATATGTAGCAATCGGAGAGGACAATCCTTATTTATTTTCAGATAGTTGTATAATCGATGATGTAAACTTTAATTGTTCTTTAAGACCTATTGACTGTACAGCAAAGTTTCGCTATCGTAGTAAAGATGTTCCCGTTACTTTAAAATATAGGGAAGACGGAAAGATTCTAGTTTCTTATTCTCCTATTAAAAGTGTAACACCCGGACAAGCTTGTGTCCTTTATGTAGGAGATATTTGTATTGGTGGAGGAATCATTGATACAGTCATGAAAAAGAATGAAAAACTATGGTATTTGTTATAAGTCAATTGATGTATATTAAAATGTCAATTTTTGTAAAGTAAACTACTTGATTTTTTCCAAAACTATGGTACAATTATAATGTACGGAGGTAAAATCATGAAGGAATTAAACAGAATATTATCAGAAACAGGGGTTTCTAAAGTAAAACTAGCGAAATATTTAGGAGTTTCTAGACAGATGTTATACAATTATCTATCCGAAGAAACAATGGATAAATGGCCTAAAGAGAAAGCAACGAAGTTATTTACTTTACTGAATATTAAAAAACCTGAAGATTTGAAAAAAGTAAAAGTAGATGGTAGTTATATTACGGATATTGAAAGTAAAATTTCAGGGACAACATCTGAAGCACCAAGCAAATCAGCTACTTTAGATTTAAAAGGATTTTCTAAAAAAGAGCAAGATCTATTTAACGATATATTTAATAATTTAAAGCAAAAAGTCATGGACGATAAATCAAAAGAAACTTTTTATGTTTTGAAATATTTAAATTATTTCTTACAATCCATGGATAATACAAAGGAATTAAAATATACTCTTGCTTATTTTTCAAAGGCTTTAGGATTTACGGATCCATTAGAATTTGCTTTTAATGAAAACCAACAATATATTTTTGAGAGTGTTATGTATTCCGGAATGAATATTTATACAAATGGTCGTGCATCAAAATCAAAAATTGCCGATACGCATAAAAGATTTGTTGATGAAATTGAATTAAAACGGGAAGAACGTCTTAGTAGAACCCAAGAATTAAATGCTGCTAAAATTCAAGCTTTAAGAGAATTAGGATTTTCTGAAATCAACAGCAGTAATGCCAAAGAAGTATTAGAAAAAATAGCAGAGATTGAATCAAGAAAGGTCTAAGAAAAAAATGAACTGGTCATTAGTTATTTTTATAGGTATAATTGCTTTTCTTTTAATGCTTTCTATTCTAGCTTTTTTTACAAAGTTTATTGCTGAAATTTGGGCAAATGAATTTGCAAGGGCAATGGATGAAGTTTTATATAAATATATCCAAAAATAAGTTCTATATCATTAGAACTTTTTATATGTAATAGTACTGTACATGGTGGAGAGAGTATATACTATTCATCGCGAATAATATTATGCCTTTAAATAAAACTTATCTGTATCTTATTAATTGGAAAGTATGAAAATACTTTCTTTTTTTTCTTCTAAATGAGTAGAGTAGGGGGAGAGTAAGAAAAATATTGAATATTTTTTTATTAATTCAATATTTTTTGTTTTTATTTGTAAATTTATTGTCAATTATTGTTATCTTATTTTAATGATCAAAATTATTTTAGGAAAATTAATAATTAGTCATTCTAAATGTGAATATTTGCTTTTAATTTTGATATTTTTGAAAAAAATAAAGTCTCCCCCAATTTTTTGATTCACTTCCCCTACTTTGTTTTTCTTATAAAAGAGGGGAGGTTTGAGATAATTTTTTTAAATTTTGATGAAGAACTATTCATCCTTTTATTTTAAATAAATTTAAAATAAAAACAAAATTATGCATAAGTGATTCATGATTGAACATTATAATAATGATCGATAATATTATAAATTGATGGGAAATAAATGACACTAAATTATAAGAAAAAATATATTAAGATTCATATTGTTTTTTTAGATTTATAAATAAAATAGAGAACTATCAATGTTTTAAAACAAAACTCTTAACTTCCGATAATTTATATTATGTTAACTAGCAAATAAAAAAAGAAAATTATTCTTTTTCTAAAATGAAAGCTACATTATTCGTTGCTACATTCGAATAAAATATAGTTTTATAAGGTTCTGTTATTGTATTATCAGAAAGATCAAATATAATTTCTAACTTTTCTGTTTTGTATGGTGTAAATTCTATTTCTTTTTGGATTAAATTAGAATATTCTTTATCATCTTGAAGTAATTTAAAATCAGATGCTGTATAGACTGTTGTAGAAGTATCACTATTATTGGTTACGGTATAGTTAACTTTTAAAAATTGGCCATTTTTTTCATTATAATTATCTAAAATTTCATAATCATTACATGTGATTTGATATTGATCTAAAAAAGCTTCTTCACCAAGAGCATATTCCGTTTTTGTTTGAACATTACCAACACCTAAAGAACATCCTGTTAAAATAAAAATAGAAAGAAATGCTAAAAGAAATGTTCTTTTCATTCTTCTCACCTACCCTATTTTTATTGTACCAATATTTTTTTATTTTATCAATAAGTTCGTATAAAATTTATAGAAATTTGTCATAATAATAAGGAGGTGAATGACAAATGGCAAACCAGAAAATAAAATGTGGTGTAGAATCTTGTAAATTTCAAAATGAAAAGAAAAGCTGCTGTACTTTAGATGAAATCAAAGTTGGTTGTGATTGTGGATGTCGTGAAGCAGAAGATAAAGATTCTACTATTTGTAAAAGCTTTGAATGTGACAACGATAAATTAGAAAAAGAAGAGTAAGTCTCTTCTTTTTCGTTTACCATATTTTGTGGATTTATTTTAATTCATCAAGAATACTAGTTCCAATCTCCGTTTTTGGTAAATTAAAATTATCTGCAATTGTTGCAGCAATATCGGCCATACTATTCATAATTTCAAGTCTTTTTGGCTCTTTAAAAGATCGGCTAAAGAGAATTACAGGAACGTTTTCACGGGTATGTTTTGTTCCTAAAGTCGGATCACATCCATGATCAGCTGTAATAATCAATAAATCGTCATTATTTAATTTATTAATAATAATGGGTATTTCTACATCTAATTCTTCAATTGCACGAGCATATCCTTCAATATTTTGTTTGTGAGCATAATCCGTATCAAAATCAGATAAATTAATAAAAGCAAGCCCTTCAAAGTTTTTGGTCATGATATCGGTTAATTTATTCATACCATCTAAATTGGATTTGGTTTTTATAACTTTACTAATTCCTTTTCCATTAAAACAATCTGCAACTTTTCCAAAACAAATTGTTGCAAGTTTTTTTTCTTCTAACATGTCTAATAATGTATCTTTTGGAGGATCTAAAGCAAAATCTTTTGATTCTTTCGTAAAACGAAAGTTCCCATTTTTTCCCATAAAAGGACGTGCAACAATTCGCCCAACTTTCCATTCATCTTTTCGAGTAATTTCACGAACTTTTGTACAAATTTCATAAAGTTCATTGACAGGAATGGAAGACTCATGTGCTGCAACCTTTAAATTGGAACCATTGGAAGTATAGATTAAAAGAGCTCCATATTCTAGTTGTCTTTCTCCCAGTTCTCGAATAATCATCTCCCCTTCTCCGACAACATTTCCAATAATTTTTCTTTTTGTAACGCGAGCGATTTCTTCTAACAATTCTCTTGGAAAAGCACCTTCTGTAAAATTTTGAAAAGGAATTTCATTTTTAATTCCCATTAACTCGTAATGACCGTCTAAACTATCATTTCCAAGACTCGTAGGTCGAGCAATTGTATAATAAGCCTCTGTTTCTGCTTCACTCATATTCATCGTATTAATGAAACCTAATTTCTTAAGATTGGGAATAAATAAGTTATAATTTTCATCAATGTGTCCGAGTGTATTTGCACCTGTATCTCCAAACTTATCGGCATCCATTGCTTCCCCTACTCCAAGGGAATCCAAAACCATTAAAAAAACTCTTTTAAATTTCATTATTTTCCTCCTTTTGTTCGTGGATGATACTCTTTATAATCATTCTCCACTTTTTTATTGGAAATATGGGTATATATTTTTGTCGTTGAAATATCAGCATGTCCAAGCAACTCTTGAACAACTCTTAAATCTGCTCCACCTTCTATCAAATGAGTAGCAAAAGAATGTCTTAAAGTATGAGGTGTAACATGCTTCTTTATAGAATTTACTTGTAAAATTTTTTCTAAATTTTTAAAGAATCCAACTCTCGATAAAGCGTTTCCTTGAGAATTTAAAAACAATCGATTGCTTCTTTTCTTATCCAATCTTCCACGTCTTTCTAAATATTCTTTTAAATTGCAAATAGCGATTTCTCCTAATGGAACAATTCTCTCTTTCCCACCTTTTCCGAAGATTCGAACAGTAGCACTTTCCATGCTAATATCATCAAGAGTTAAAGAAAGAGCCTCACTAATTCGCAAACCACAGGAATACAAAAGTTCCAAAATGGCACGATTTCGATAGTCATAGACGGATTCACAAGGAAAATTTAAAAGTTGATCAACTTCTTCTATACTTAAAACACTGGGTAAATTCTTTTCTAATTTCGGTCCTTTTAAATTTGCAGTAATATCATTTTTTACTTGATTATTCTTTACTAAAAACTTATAAAAATTTCTAAGAACCGTTAAACGATGAGCGATACTTCTACTTTTCAAATTTTTTTCCGATTGTAGAAATTGTTCAATATCAGTGCAACCGGCATCCCCTACTCTTTTAATATGATGTTTTAAAAGAAAGGAGCGATAATATTTTAATTCTGTACGATAAGATTCTAATGTCTTTTTACTTAAACGTTGTTCTATTTCTACATAAGATAAATATTCGTCGATTGCATCATCAATCCATTTACTCTCATCACTCTGAACCACTAGAAATCCCTCATCTTTCAAAAAATATTATATCACAAACTAGAAGATTCGTATAATTTTTAATCAAAATATGTTTTTTATATATTTTTTAATTCTAATCATTTGTCTTTTTATTTATATAAAAAATACAGACATTTTTTAATGCCTGCATTATCTTACAACTTTAATTTTTAAGAATTAAGAAACTTGTTTTATTTTATAAAGTGCAACGATAGCTCCACTCAATACAACACCCATAAGAACAATGGTAAATGGTAAAGATATGTCCCCTGTGGATGGATTTTTGAATCCAGATTCTTCATCTTTTGAAGGAGTTGTAGAATTTTGAGAGGAATTGGATGATTGTGTTTGAGAATCGGAAGGAAGAGTTCCAATTTGTTCACTTGTCCCTTTTGCAATAATAATATCTATATACCGTCCATCAATATCAATAGAAGCAGGAACAGGTGCAAAAGAATTAATATTTGCAGAAATAAATCCTTTTTCTTTTCCGAAATCAATCATAGTTTGCGTATAATTATTTGCTAAACTCTCATCTACTTTAATCGTTTTTCCTAAATGATTTTCAAGTCTACTCTTTGCTGCACTGAGATAACTTTCTTTATCTTCTTTCGTTGATTCTGGAACATAAATAACACTATAGGTATATAAATTGTTTTTATCCAAAATAGCAGCAACAGTATCATTATAAGTTAAATATACTGTTTGACAGGAAATGTATTGCTGATCTTCATAAGTTTCTAAAGGCCCAGCGCCACAACCAGAAGTAGGAAAGACATGATATTGAAATTCTTTATTACTTTCTAAATATTTATCGATATTTGGATAATACATTTTCTTTGCAAAATTTAATAAAAAGTCGATATAATCTAAATCCAATAATCTTTGCGTTGGAATATGATTGATAAATTCCGTTGCTTTGTTCCAAATTTCTTCTTCATTCTCTACCCACTTTACTTTGTATTTCTTTTCTAATGATAACTCACCACTATCTGTAAATGTAAAGGTAAGAGAAGTATAATCATCATTATCATATACTGTTTGAAGAGAAACATCATCAAATCCAAAAGAGAAAAACAAATAGGCAAGAACATATTCATATTGAGCACGATAATCTTCATCCGTATAATGTTTTGGACAAATCGCATTTAATGTAATGGTATCTTCCGGATACAATTCTTTTAATTTTGCTTCGATTTCTTGTTGACTTGTAGCATGAACAACAGGTGTACAGATTATAAATAATAAAAAACTAATAATTATATATTGGATCTTTTTCATTTTCATCACCACTCTACTTTTATTTTTTTCCAATACTCTTCTCCACTTTCCTCTATTATGAAACAAGTATATCATAAAATTCATTATTTGAATAGAAAAAAAGGTTGAAAAATAGTAAAATTTTGTAAAATTAAGATAAAAAAAGTACCTTCCTCATGATCTGAGAAAAGCACTGATCGTTTTCTTTTTATAGAGTCTTAACTTCTTCAGATGTTGCAACTGCCTCTTCAACATTTTCCATCATTGGTGGAACTGGAATAGCATCTTGTGCTCCCATCACTGGTGTAGTTGGCATTTCAGGAGTTGGATTTACAAAAGCAGGTGCAGGAGATGCTGGTATATCCATCATTGGAACAACTGGTTCAACGGCTGGTTGCTCTACTACTTCAGGAGATGCAACTGGTGCTTGATAAGCATCCATAGCAGGCGCATCTACGACTGGATTTAAAGGTGGAGTCATTACCGTTGCTTCAGGAGTTACTACTTCTTCTGCTGGAGCCATTTCAGGAACACTAACCATAGGAGTAGTTTCTTCTGCAACAGGAATAACACTTGGAGTATCAGAAACAACTTCTGTTTCAGGAGAAATCATTGCTGGTTGACTTTGTGCTAAATGTTTTTGAATCCCTTCTAGAGTATTTTGAATAAACTCTTCACTTCTTAAATAACTTTCAATTTCAGATAAATCAATTTTTGTTTCCATAAATAATACCTTCTTTCTATTTCTATATCCAGTATACCACATAATCCCCGAATTTTGTCAAGAAATAATGGAAAGAAATGTAAAATCGTGTAAAATCCATTTTTTATAGATTTTTGATATCTCTTTTGCAGTATATAAAATTGGTAAGAAAATAGAAAATGAAAATTACAATCAGAGAAGACATAATCCCAATTGTTAAAGAAATATCTGTTTTCTTTAGAATTATTGTATAAAATTCCTGCTGTCCCAAGATAAATCCCATATCAAGGTAGAACAGAGGTGTTTTCGTAAATATAAGGAAAGCTTTTGGAAAGGTTGCACATAAATAATATAGAATAATTGGCAAAATAGAAAGAATCGTCGTAATACTTGTTGTTAAAGCAGTATTTAAAGAAATGGTAGATAGAAAGAATAAAATACTTAGGAAAGCAATCATGGGAATACTTGCTAAAAACATTTCTTTTAATAAATAAAAATAATAATTTACTTCAATTACCTGTCCATTTTGATAGATAAGTTTCGGAGTGATTAAATCCGAAAAACCATATTTGATACCAGCATAAATACTAATCGCAAGAAGACA
>CANQHK010000035.1 GCA_947623645.1 uncultured Bacilli bacterium | reverse complement strand
CAAAGTTCACCTTTGTTTGTTATCTACATTATAAATCGGTGAAATTTTAACTAATGATTAACAGAAAGATTATAGTTCAAATTCTTCAATCTTTCCAAAATCACGAAATTCCATTCGTACTTGAAAAGTAGTATCTTTTTCATTTACATAAGTAAAATAATTAGAATAATCAAGTTCTATTTTTACAACATGATGATCTTGCGTATAAACTTTAACAGAATCTTCTTTAAAATCTTCAAAACTATCATAATCAAGATCTGTATATTGGTCTAATAAATCAGCAACATCTACTTCATAAAAAGAAAAATCATCTTTCTTTTCTTCAATAGATAAATCTAAGGTATTTTGAATATTAGAAAGTTCAAGATAAGGAAAATAAGAACGAATAGGAGAAGTTGTAAGAACATATTTTTCTCCATCAAAGCGCATATAATTGTCAGAAATTTTTCCATATTGTTCTCGTCCATTTCCAATAATTGTAAACATCATTTTATTTTTAAAAACTTTTCCATCCAAAACTTCCGTAGCATCCCCCAATACAACCGTATACGTAAAAGAATAACTTTCTTCGTCAAGTAAAGAGTCAATTCCCTCTTTTTTCGCATTGGATGTTTCTGTAGGACTCGAAGTAGGGCTAGAAGAAGAAGGAGGAGGAAGATTCTTTTTCGAAGAAGCCGAACTTCGAGCAAATATAGCAAGTCCTATAAAAAAGATAATCCCAATAATTGCTAAAATAGAATCTCTTTGTTTTTTTGGATCCTGTTCCATTTTCTTTAATCCTCCTTATTAAATACTTTTCCAATAAATTCTTCAGGATTTTTTCCGTGAAAATATTCCGTTAAACGCATTTTCTTTTTCCCTTCAATTTTAAATTCTGTAATGACAATTTCTAAATCTTTCACACTGACCCCAAGTCCATCTTCATAAACTCTAGAAATTTCCCCATTTTCTCTTTCCATATAGAAAGAATCTCGAATATAAGCATCGTAAATTTTAACAACTTTTCCATCCAACATGGCATAAGCACCAGGATAAGGAGAAAGTCCTCGAATTTGATTATAAACATCGATTGCATAACGATTAAAATCAATTTTTTCGTCTTCTCGAGTAATATTTTTAGCAAAAGTTACTTCTTCTTCATTTTGAGGGATTGGAGTAATCTCTCCTTTTACAATTTTAGGAATCGTTTCAAGAAGTAAATCTCGTCCCATCAAAGACAAGCGATCATGCAAACTTCCCACATTTTCGTCTTTTCCAATAATCGTATCTTTTTGACTGATAATATCTCCCGCATCCATCTTTTCAACCATATACATAATCGTAATTCCAGTTCTTGGATAATTATCGATGATGGCGTGATGAATGGGAGCTCCTCCCCTTAGTTTTGGAAGAAGAGATGCATGAACATTAATACAACCATACTTTGGATACTCTAAAATTTCTTTGGGAATCATTTGCCCATAAGCACATGTTACAATCATATCCGGTTTTTTATCCAAAATCCGTTGATAATCTTTTCGAATCGATGATGGTTGAAATACTTCAATCCCAGAATTTAAAGCCGTAACTTTAACAGGAGGGGGTGTTATAATCTGTTTTCTTCCTACCTTTTTATCTTCTTGTGTTACAACCAGTACAACTTCATAATTTTCAATTAATCCCTCTAATACCGGTACACTAAATTCTGGCGTACCCATAAATACAATTCTTAATTTTTCCATCTTTATCCCTCCAAAATACTTTTAATTCCCTCTAAATAAATATTTTTTAATTCACTCTTTTGTTCCTCATTCATTCCTAAAAAGGCATTCTTATAACTTTCTACAGCTCCTAAATGATGCGATAAAATTTTTCCCTCTTTCACAAAATAAACATCCGGAACATAGACATGTTTATTTCCATCCTCATCTTCTTCTAAATAATCTTCTAAGATTTTCTGAATGTTTTCTGTATCTACATCATGAACATTAAGATAGTAAATATCCATCTTTTCTTCTTTTGCTGTTTCAACCAAAATCGGAGTTATATTTCTGCACCAAGGACAAGTAGGATACCCAAGATAAAAAATACCCGTCTTTTCTGTAATTGCTTTTTCAAAATCCTTTTCATCCAAATACTTCACAGTATTTTTTTTAGGAATTTTAGCAACAATCTTCTTTCCATTATCAAAAGCAAAATAATTATACACTTCATATTCTATTTTAAAACGAAAATTATCTTGGCTATAAACATAAATTACACCACACAGAATAAGAAATATAAAAATTATAAGACCAATCCATAATTTCTTTTTCATACCATACCTCTTAATTCTATTTTATCAAAGGATACGAGATAAGTCCATCAAAAATACAAAAAGAGATACAAAATTTTCTATTGCATCTCTTTGAAATACTTTTCAATAAATTTCATTCAGAAAAGGATTTTATTTCCACCAACTTCTATTTTATAATAGATAAACTTAAAGTAGACAATAGAGGGGAATTTTTACTCACCTTTTTCTTTATCTAGGCCATAAAAAAAGACTCTTCATTTCTATCTTTATTTAGAGTCTTCTACTTCGATTTTTTCAAAATCTAAAAATTTGTTATTTTCGGGATTGTAATAGACAAATTGAATGGGTAAATCGGGAGTAACTAAACATCCAACTAATTGCATTTCTTTACTTTTAAAATCTGGTACTTCTTCGGTTAATTCATAATAGCTTGCTAAATCACCTAAAGAAAAATATTGATATTTTGGACTAATTTTTGGATGAGAATGCCCGTGTGCTACAACGATTCTGTTATCTAAGTTTTCATCAATTTTCATTTTTAAATCAGTAGTTATTTCTTCATCAAAAACGGTTTCTATACTTTTTAAGGGAGCATCGGAAACAACAATTTTGGAAAAGTATACTTGGTTTGGCAAAAATTCTTTTCCATAAAGTAAAAATCCTATTTCTTTAGCATCGACCTGAGTTGTTAAAGCAATGTTTTGAATCATAGACCACACATCTTTATTAAAAACGACTTGACTATTTTTTAAATGTTCAAAAGAAATCTGATCGATTGCCGCGTTGGGTTCTTTTTCCAAAGATACTTGATACTGTTCTTCTAAAGATTTGATTGTTTTTTCTAAAAATTCATTCATTTTATCCCTCGTACTTCTTGAATAATTCTTCTAAGTCCTCTTCTCTCCAGATTGGAACTCCTAGTTTTAGAGCTTTATCGTACTTACTTCCTGGATTTTCTCCGAGGATTAATGCTGCTGTTTTTTTACTAACGGAAGAAGATGCTTTTCCTCCTAAAAGTTCAATTTTTTCTTCGACTTCTTCCCTCGTATATTTTTGCAAAGTTCCAGTAATTACAAAAGTTTTTCCAGAAAAGTCCTCAGTTTCTTTAGTGTATTCTCCGGTGTATTCCATATTTAACCCTCTATCTTTTAAGGCCTGAATCTCTTTTTGATTACTTTCTTTTGCAAAATATTCTACAATCGATTTGGCAATAATTTCTCCAATATCATAAATTGCTGTTAAATCTTCTAAAGAAGCATTCATAAAGTTATCTAACGTTTGATATTTTCGAGCAAGAATCTGTGCTGTCTTTTCTCCAACATTGGGGATTCCTAAAGCAAAAATTAATTTTTCTAAAGAGTTCTGTTTACTAATTTCAATAGCTTCTAACAAATTATCAATGGATTTATCTCCAAATCCTTCTAATTCTGTTAAAGTATCTCGATGATATTTTAAATCATAAATATCCGAAAAAGTTTTAATAAATTCTAAATTAAAGAAGTCTTCAATAATTCTTTCTCCCAGTCCATCGATATTCATTGCTTTTCTACTTACGAAATGACAAAGTCCTTCAATTTTTCGAGCTGGACAATGGGGATTGATACAAAAATAATCGACTTGTCCTTCTTTTTTATAAATGGGTTCTTTACAAATTGGACAAGTATGAATCATTTGAAAGTCTTTTTCCGTTCCATCTCTTCTTTCAACTTTTGCTTCTACAACTTCAGGAATAACATCTCCCGCTTTTCGAATCGATACAATATCGCCAATTTTTAAATCTTTCTCTTTGACATAATCTTCATTGTGTAAAGTTGCTCTTCGGATAGTTGATCCTGCAACAAGGGCAGGTTCTAAAACAGCATTGGGAGTAATTTGTCCCGTTCTTCCAACGGTAAAGATAATATCGGTTAATTTGGTTAAAACTTCTTCTGCTGGAAATTTATATGCCGTTGCCCACTTCGGATGATGCGCCGTAAACCCTAACTTTCTTTGATTTCCTATATCATTTAATTTAATAACCACTCCATCAATATCGTAGGGAAGACTTTTCCGTAATTTCCCTTTTTCATCGATAAACTGTAAAATTCCCGAAACATCCTGAACAAGTCGATTATTTGGATTGGTCTTAAATCCTAACTCTTTCATAAATTCAAGGGCTTCCCAATGGGTTTTAATTCCATAATCTTCGGGATTCGGTATGTGATAAATCCAACAATCGAGTTTTCGGGAAGCAGCGATTTTAGAGTCCAACTGACGAACAGAACCCGCTGCAGCATTTCGGCAATTTTGAAGAAGAGGATCTCCATTTTTCTTTCTTTCTTCGTTAATTTTTTGAAGAGTTTCTTTACTCATATAAATTTCTCCCCGTACTTCAATATCAATCGGTTTTTTTATTGTTAAAGGAACGGTTCTAATTGTTTTTACATTGGCTGTAATATCTTCTCCAATAACTCCATTTCCTCTCGTTGCAGCAGTAATTAATTTTCCTTTTTCATAATGAAGAGAAACACTTAAACCATCAATTTTTAATTCACAAACATATTCCGGACGAATTCCCTCTTTTTTAATACGTTGATCAAATTGCATAATTTCTTCGTCACTAAATACATTTCCTAAAGACATCATCGGAATTGCATGTGTTACTTTTTCAAACTTTTCTAAAACTTCTCCCCCTACCCGGTGTGTCGGAGAATCTTCACGAATATATTCTGGATACTTTTCTTCTAACGTAAATAACTCTCTTAATAACTGATCAAATTCTTGATCGGTAATGGTTGGTTTATCTAAAACATGATAATCGTAATTAGCTTGATTTAATATTTCTACTAACTCATCAATTCTCTCTTTCATAATGCCTCACCTTTCTTAATCTTCTATCAATAGTATATCAAAATTTCCACAGTTTTTGTGGAAAATCCTTTAAAATTTTGTAAATTCACCTAAAAAAATTCAAAAGAAAAAGAATTCAAAAACTCTTTTACTTAAAATATGCTCCTCCTGGTGCTTCCGTTGTTGTCATCCAATTCCCCAAACTTTCACTTGTCCATACACTACTTGCTGCAAGATAAGTAGATTCATCTTCATAAGGTCCTCGTATTTTTCTTGCCTTTGTATCCACCAAATAGAAAGTAACACTAGTCGTATCTTTTTTATTTTCTAAAACTTTCACTCCAATACAATCCGAATTATATTGAAATTCTGCTATATAATCGGTAATTCCAACTTGTTCTTTTTGATAGGTAGTATAAAAATCATCATCGATTTCTACTCCTAAAATAACATTTTGATTCGTCAACTTTCGAAGTTTATATCCATTTGGTAAATCATAAACCCATGTTTCTGCAGTAAACTGAATAATAATAAATAATGCTAAAAGGACAAATGTAATAGGAAGAATCGTAAACTTTAAAATCTTTAAGAATTTTTCCATAAACTCCTTGGATACTCTCCTTTCTCAATTTTTTCTAAAATAGCTTTCTTCACTCCTTCTTTATCCTCTTTATAAGTAACTCCTTCCCATTTTGAATTGGTAAGGACTGCTCGCATTTGAATTTTCTTTTCTTCAATACTTCTTTCAATAACATCTGGAATTAAATATTCACAAGTATCCAAAGAATCTTTATGACTTTCTATAAAATCTTTCATATATTCTTGAATAAGATCAAAAATATAAGGAGTAAATGCCCACATATTCATAGATACAACAGTATCTATAGAGATTTTTGAAGGTTTTCCCCCAATAAGAGGAGTCGCTATAATTTCACCATTGATTTTTTCAATGCTACTTTCCGTAATCTTTTTTAAAGAACCATCTTCGATTTCACAAACGCCTCTTTTACAAGCACCATTTTCAGTCAAAGTATTTTTTACTAGATACCCAATTAAAGCAGCATCCTTCATAGATGTAAAATGATCAAAAGCATCTTTTGCTTCTAAGTAAGCTTCTTTTCCATAAAAATCATCGGAATTAATCACTAAGAAATTTCCATGAATTTTATCTTTAGCAGAAAAAATCGCATGCGCTGTCCCCCAAGGTTTTTCTCTGGTATATTCTTTTCCATCAACGGAAAAGACATTTTCTTGAAAAGCATAATCTACTTCAACTTTTCCACCAATTCTTTTTTCGATTGTATTCTGAAAAATTTCTAAGTTTTCTTTTCGAATAATAAATACAACTTTTTTGATTCCAGCACGCATTGCATCATAGATCGAATAATCCGTAATAAATTCATCATTAGGTCCCATAGGTTCAATTTGTTTAAGTCCACCAAATCGACTTCCCATTCCAGCCGCCATCACAAGAAGAGTCAAATCTTCATTTTCTTTCATTTTTTAATTTCCTTTCTTAATTAATTGCTTATCTCGAATTTTTTCTTGATGAGCAATTTTTTCATTTAATTCTAAAAAGGCTGTAAATAAACTTTCTGTTTCTACCTGAAAGTCCCCAACAACCTGATAACTTTTATTTTCTCCATAAGGTCCTTCTCTTACCTCATCTTGCAAACGAGTAATAATTTTTCTTTCTGGATAAAGAAAATACTTAGCTTTTAAAGAATCATGTTTTTTTAATTCTTCTTGAATATTTGGAAAATAGTCCAAAAAGTTTTCCACTTTTACTTCCTGTATATCCAAAATTCGAAGAGGTCCATCATAAAAAATAAGAGCTCCAGAATATTCATTTTTGCTTGGATTATGAATTAAAAAATCATATCCCATTTCTAAATATTTTTGAACATGATCAACAGACATCATTTTTTTCACATCCCTTTCTTTATACCTTATGTAATGCTTTATGGTTTTTCATAAGTTTTCGAATTCCGTGAGGGCTTTTAAATGCAATGGTTACTAAAGTATCGGTTACTTCAATGACAATTCCATCTCCAAATTTATCATGATGGACATGATCTCCAGAGCGATAACTCTGATCCTCTTGATAGAATTTTTCTTCTTTTTCATGAGTTTCTTGTGCTTCCTCTTCGTTCCTAAATTCATTCGTATCCAAAAGTTCGGCATCAATTTCAGATACAAATCGACTCGGTGGATTAATTTGATCTTTTCCAAAGAGCATTCTTCTTCTAGTATTTACAAGATATAGTTTGTCTTTGGCACGAGTAATTGCAACATAACAAAGTCTTCTTTCTTCCTCTAACTCACTTCGATCCATCAAAGAATTAATATGTGGAAAAATTCCCTCTTCGAGTCCTACTACGAAAACATAAGAAAACTCTAATCCTTTAACAGAATGAACAGTCATTAAGCTAACTTTATTGGCTTCATCTCGGTACTCCTCACGGTCACTAACAAGAGAGGTTTCCAGTAAAAATTCTTCCAAAGAAATCAATCCATTTTCTTCTTCAAAAGCTTTCGTTATAGACTTAAATTCTTCTAAGTTTTCAAGTCGAACTTCACTTTCTAACGTCTTTTCATTTTCAAGTTCTTGCCTCATTCCTGTTGCTGTTAAAACTTTTTCTACCAGTTCTGTTAATGTTAAATCTTCGCTCATTTTCTTTAAACTTTCAATCGTCTTTTTGAACTCTAATTCTTTTCCGGAAGTAATCGCATCATAAATACTAGTTCCTTCTAAATTTGCTTTTTCGGTTAAGTTTTGAATGGTCTTTAAACCAATTCCTCGTTTTGGTGTATTGATTACTCGAAGAAGACTAACATCATCTTTATCATTATGAATAAGTCTTAAATAACTCATCAAATCTTTAATTTCACGACGTAGATAAAAGTAAAAACTTCCAACAACGCGGTACGGAATATTATTCATGAGCATTGCTTCTTCTAAAGTTCTCGATTGCGCATTGGTTCGATAAAGAATTGCTATATCATCATAAGAAACGCCACGAGATACTAACTTTTGAATTTCACGAACACAGAAAAGTCCCTCTTCCTTTTCATCGTAAGCTCGGAAATAAGAAATTTTTTCACCAGAAGTTTTCTTACTCCAAAGATTTTTTTCTTTTCGATTTTGATTGTTTCGAATCACACAGTTTGCAGCTTTTAAAATCGTTTCTGTCGAACGATAATTTTCTTCTAGCAATACCACTTTAGCATCTGGATAATCTTTTTCAAAATTTAAAATATTTCTGTAGTTTGCCCCCCGAAAACTATAGATAGCTTGGTCATTATCTCCAACAACACAAAGATTCCGATATTTTTTAGAAATTAATTTGGATAAAATATATTGAGCTTCATTCGTATCTTGATACTCATCAATTAATATATAAGGATAGTGCTCTTGATATTTTTCTAAGACATCTGGATACTTTCGAAATAACTCGATTGGTAAAATTAACAAATCATCAAAATCTACGGCATTATTGTTCTTTAAAGTTTTTTCATATTTTTGATAAACTTCATAAACAACTTGTTCAAATTCGCTAGCTGCAAACTTTTCATATTCTTGATATGTTACCAGTTCATTTTTACAACTACTAATTTGATTTCTGATGGCTCTTGGGTTCATTTGTTTTGGATCGAATCCCATTTCTTTTAAAATCTTTTTTACAACCGTTAAAGAATCATCACTATCCATAATAGTAAAGTTGTGATCATATCCTAAAAAACTATAATTTTCTCTTAATATTTTTAAACCAAAAGAGTGAAAGGTTGATACTTGACAGTAATTTGCTTTTTCTCCAATTAAATCAAGAAGACGACTCTTCATTTCTTTAGCTGCTTTGTTAGTAAAAGTAATGGCTAAAATATGATAAGGGCTAACTTTTTTTTCTTCTATTAAATAAGCAATTCGAGTCGTTAAAACTTTTGTTTTCCCACTTCCTGCACCAGCTAATATTAAAAGAGGACCCTCTGTTTGTAGAACTGCTTCTTTTTGTTTATCATTAAGCATTGTAAAATCTAGCATATGTTTTCCTCCTAAGAATAGTATACATTTTTTTTAAAATGCTGAAAAGAAAAAAAGACAAATTAAGACACAATTTTACATTGAGCTAAAATTAAATAATGATCTCCCACTTGATTATCCACTACTTTTTTGGATAACACACACCAATCTTCCGGAACAAAAATATGATCAATAGCTATATTTTTTTTAGCATACTTCCAAGTTTTTTCATCAATTGGAACTCTTTTTAAATGAACGTCTTTTAGTTGTTGAACAAATTTTTGAAAAAGAGCCTGATCCAACCCCATATTAAAATCTCCTGTCAAAACAACTGGATATTCACTATTCGAAATTACTTTTAAAATCTTTTTTAGTTGACGAGACTTAAGCCTTAAAATTCTTTTTTCAAGATGTGTATTAAAAACTTTAATTTTTTGACCTTCTCCTATTTCAATCAAGGTTTCTGTTAAAATTCTCGGAGTAATGGAACGATATTCTAAAATACTTTTTTTAAGGTCTGAAAAAGATTTGGGAATCCAAGGAAGAGAATAATTTTCTGTTTCAATAATCGGATAATTCGTAATAATCGGAGTTGCTTCATTATATTTTCTTAAGAGAGGAATCTTTTTTGTAAAAAAGTTTTCCCCATAGCGATACTTTCCAATAATATGAAATCCTTTGAATTCTTTTTTCATGGAATTAACGATTTCAGAAACAGCTTCTTGTAGTGATAAAACATCAATTTTTTCTTTTTCAACAAGTGCTTTTATCTCTTTAGCATTTCCCAATTTCTGTTCCTTTTTCTTTAGATTTTGATTTTGTATATTAAAACTTGCAATCGTAAATACTTTTTCCATAAACTAGCCTTTCTTATAGTTATCTTAACACAATTTTTGAGATAGTTCAACGGATGTATTTTTTCTTTCTATGTTTTTATAATTACTATTCAAACAAGAAGAACATATATTATTTTAGAAAGGAGAAAAAGAAAATGTTTGGAAATAACAACAATAACAATAATAATCGTCCAAACTTTCCATGGGGTAACTGCTACTTCGTAGGACCTGCTGGAGCAACTGCTCCGATGACATAAACCAAGAGAAATAATAG
>CANQHK010000034.1 GCA_947623645.1 uncultured Bacilli bacterium | reverse complement strand
ATCCTCTATATTCATAATAAGGCGATTATGACTCCAACTCAACTGGTTACACAGTGTGTAACCACCTTTATAAGTTAAATAAAATTTTTTCATTAATTTTAAATTTGGAACACTAAAACCCTGTCCAAATTGATTTGTCAGTTTTTCAGAAAAAGCTTTTATAATTTCATTTTGAGAAGCATCTAAATGGTAATGATCAATAAGTTCATTTAGAATTTGTCCAATATTATAGTATAATTCTACCATTTCATGATTAATATTTCGAGCAACATTATTTTTAGAGCGAAGAATCATCTGGTTGATTTTTTCATAATAATTTTCAAAAATTTTCTGATTATTTAAAACTTCATTTACCATAATAATCTTCCCCTCTCTTTAAGAATAACTGATAATTTTACAATCGAAATAGTTGACTAAGATGTTTCTTACAACTGAAAAAGATAAAATGAATAATAAAATTCAGGGAATAAGAGACATTCTATAGAAATCAAACTCTTTAATTTTTTAAGTATATTATATCATGCCTGAAAATGCTTCACAACATATTTTTGTAAGTCCTGCTTATTGTTTTTTAATTCAGAATAAAGAATTTTATATTCTAAATTATTCAAAATATTTTTAATAAGAGGTCCCTCCTGAATATTTAAAAGTTTCATAATATCATGACCATCTAAAGCAATATCATGAATACTCTTAATGGGCAGACGGTTGTAAAGTTTCGTAATTTCTTTTTTTGGAATTTTTTTAATATCAGCAACGACCATCATAACATAAGGTCCATAATGATAAAGAGTAAAAGGATCTCGAATATCCATGGTAAGAGCTTCTTGAATTTTTCGAATCATCTCTTTTTCATTTTTCGTAAAAGGATATTTTTGATTATCCAAAAGTGCCCAAGTTCCCAAAATATCTCCAAAATGTTGAATATTTTTTAGATTTGGAATTTCTAAAGCCTCATCGAGTCCTAATTCTAAAAGAAGTTTTACTCCATACGTTACATTCTTACTTGTAAAAATCTTATCGAGCTCACTTTTCTTTCGATCATAAGACAGATTTTTTAATAAATACTTATTTAATAAAATTGCTTCCTTCACATCTTCACTCAAACGAAAGTTGAGCACCGTGGCAAATCGAATCGCTCTTAAAATTCGAAGAACATCTTGACTAAATTTTTGATAACTATCCCCTACTGTATAAATCATTCGATTTTGAATATCTTTTCGTGCTCCTAATAAATCAATAACTTCTCCTTTCGAAGTCATACAAAGAGTATTCATTCGAAAATCTCGTCTTTTCAAATCTTCTTCTAAACTATCAATATAGGAATAATTCTCAGGTCTTCGATAATTTTGATAATTTCCTTCACTTCGAAAAGTCGTAATTTCAAAGGAAATTCCTTGAAAAACAACTCTACTAGAACCATATTCTGAATGAGAAAGACAATTTTCTTGAAAGATATCTCGAATATCTTTCGGCGTAGCATTGGTTGTAATATCAACATCAGTACTTGGAATTTTAAGTTCTAAATCTCGAACAAATCCCCCCACTATATAAGCCGAAAACCCATGGTCTTCAATCTGTTTTAAAAGATGTAATGAAGTATCAAACATTTTGTTTTTATTTCTTTTTATATTCATAGATTAAAATAAAAATCCTCCTCTACATAAAATTCATTTTTTTCCCTTAATATTATTATATCGTAAAGAAAAAAATTTGAAAAGTAGAAACCCCAAAAAAGAATAGAAAAAAACTGCTCTTGTAAAGCAGTTTCAAAGAATCATTAATGAACAGCGAAGATTGCCATATATACTAGAAAAGCAGTAAATATAATCGTCATAATCGCACCATTAATTTGCTCAGAACGACTACTTTTATATTTGACACCAACGAGACTTGTCATTAAAACTCCACCGATTAATCCACCAATATGAGCAAAATTGTCAATTCCAGGAACTAAAAATCCATAGAATAAGTTAACAATAATAAGAGGCACTAATTGACTTTTTAAAACATTTCCAAGATATAAACGATAATGATATCCAAAATATAGAAGACCACCCATTACACCAAAAATAGCACCACTTGCACCAATCGATACAACACTAGAATTCATCGTAATGGAAAGAAGACTTCCAATCACTCCAGAAAAAAGATAAATTAAAAGATATTTCCATCGACCCATATAGCTTTCTAACTGAGGTCCCAAAATATATAAAGCATAACAGTTTAAAGCAAGATGAATAATATTGGCATGTAAGAACACACAACTAAGAAGCCGATAATACTCCCCTAATCTTACAAACGGTCCATACAAAGCAAAATCATTGATTACATCATCATATTTTCCAAAGAATGTAAAGAATAAATAAATAAAAATATTAAGAGCAATTAAAATATATGTAATATACGGCTTTTTCATTTCAAAAACCTCATTTGCTCGTTTTGCATCCACTTGATTCTTTTGATTAATATCTTCAGTAATTTTCAAGAAAAGTTCAAGACCTCGTTCAGAAAATTTCAATTTCTTTCGAATATCTGGAAAATCTTCTTTTAAGACATCTAAATTTTGAAGTTCTTCATCCGAAGATACTTTCACCGTTGTAAAATTCCGTCCGTTAGAAAGATGAGCATTCTCTCCTAAATTTGTATAAATACTTAAAATATTCATATCCCAACTAAAAATTTTATTTTGAATACTTTTCCCAATTTTTTTGGCCTTATAAAGATCAAAATTCAACTGTTCATCATTATGAATATAAAGAGAAACAATTCGAACAATCTTATAATTTTCTTTAACATTTTCGAGCCAAATTTCATTTTGAGCTCCCTGTAATATAACAGGATTATAATTTTTTTCGGTAATAAAATAATGAAGTAATTTCATTACAATGGTATCTTTCTCTGTTTCCATAATCTATTTCCTTTCATCATCTAGTTCTTTTAATAAACGAATAAACTCTTCTGGAAGAGGAGCTTCCAAAGAAATTTCTTTTTTTGTAATTGGATGAATAAAATGCATTTTCCAAGAATGAAGAAACTGTCCAAATTCTGTTGTATGTTGTCTTTTACCATATACCGGATCATTATAAATAGGATATCCAATATATTTCATAGAAACACGAATTTGATGAGTTCTTCCTGTATCTAATTTACATTCGATTAATGTTTTATCAGAATATCTCTTTAAAACAGTAAAATGCGTTCTCGAATCTTTTCCATGAACATCCGTAACAGCCATCTTTTGTCGATTTTCAAGATCTCTTCCAATCGGAACTTCAATCGTACCCGTCTTATGAGGAATCACCCCATCAACCAATGCAATATAAGTTCTTTCAATTTCTTTATTTCGAATCATCTGACTAAGAAGTTCATGCGTTTTATCATTTTTTGCAACCACCAAAAGTCCACTTGTATCTTTATCAATTCGATGAACAATTCCTGGTCGAATCGAAGAACTTCCTTTACTCAACTGAAATTTCCACAAAAGAGCATTGACAAGAGTTCCATGATAATTCCCATTTGCTGGATGCACAACCATTCCAGATTTTTTATTAACGACAAGTAAGTCCTCGTCTTCATAAACAATATCTAAAGGAATATCTTCTGGAACAAGATCGATTCCCTCTTCTTCTACTTCTGATACTTCAATTTCATCTTGAAGTTTTGTCAAATAACTAGAAGAGCGGACAGTACCGTTAACCAAAACATTTCCAGATTGAATCCATTTTTGAACCTTGCTTCGAGAAACACCAAGTTTTTCAGCCAAATATTGGTCCAACCGCATATTTTCCTTATCTACTTGCACTTCTATCACCTCACTTCTTCGAAAAGAAGAAGAAAAACTCCTATAACAATAAAAATATCCGCTAAATTAAAAATAGGAAAAGAATATCCAAAAATAGTAAAATCCAAAAAGTCAATAACTCCTCCTCGAAAAATTCGATCGATTAAATTTCCAACAAGTCCTCCTAAAACTAGCCCAAGAGAAATTGCTGAAAAAAGATTTTCAGGTGTTTTTTTTCTTAAATAAAAAAGAAAAAGAAAGAGAACCAAAAAACTTACGAAAATCAGAAAAATTCGATTTTCTGACAAGATACTAAAAGCTCCTCCCGTATTTTGAACTCTTGTAAAAGAGAAAAAAGAAGGAACTATAACAACACTTTTCCCATATTCTAATGTATTCAAAACAAGAATTTTTGAGAATTGATCAAAAAAGATAAGGAAAAGAGAAAGAAAGTAAGTTATTCTGCGCATATACTATCCTTGCTTTGATAATTCTTACAAACAAGACAAGCTGTAAATTCTAAATCATAAGTATTTACGGCTGCAGCATTATTTTTATTCGCAATGAAAACTTTTCCACTGCAATATCCTGTTCCCTCTGGATCAACAATATTTTGCATAAAACCTAAAGATGTTAAATCGGATAAAGAAACTTCAATAGGAGCAGCCCCTTTTTCTGGAATCACTGGACACCTACTACCATCAGCGAGTGGATTTGTACTACAATAAGTCAAATAACTTTCTGCCGCAGCTTCCATTGTCTTTTCCCCATCTTCATAAGCAGCATTGTCCGATTTGGAAATATATCTAGTATAAGAAACTGTAGCTATTGTAGAAATAATTCCAAGAATAACAATAACTGCCAATAATTCAATTAAAGTAAATGCATTTTTTTTCATATCACACCGTCCCAAAAGTATTATACCACGAATTGATAAAAAAAAGAAGTTATTTTCTTGCATCAAACTTCTTTCTTTGTTCTGTATTTAAAATTCTTTTTCGAAGACGAATAGAAGAAGGTGTAACTTCAATCAATTCATCGTTATTAATATAGTCCAAAGCGTATTCCAAAGAAATCGGACGAGGTCTTTTTAAAACGACCGTCTTATCAGCAGAAGCAGCACGCATATTGGTTAATTGTTTTCCCTTAACAACGTTGACAGCTAAATCGTTTTCGCGATTACATTCTCCGACAATCATTCCTTCATACACCAAAACTCCTGGTTCAATAAACATAACTCCCCTGTCTTCTAACTGTCCAAGAGCATAAGCAGAAGATTTTCCATTTTCAGTAGAAACTAAAACTCCAAGCTTTCTTTCTCCAATTTGGATTTCTTGATAAGGACGATATTCTTTAAAAGTATGATTAATAATTCCATATCCTTTTGTTAAGGTCATAAAATCTGTCATAAATCCAATTAACCCACGAGATGGAATCGAGTAAAGAAGTCGAACCTGATTTTCAAAATTAGTCATCGATTCCATAACGGCTCCCCTACTACCAAGTTGTTCGATAATAGAACCTACGCTTTCTTCTGGTGTTTCAATCTGTAATTCTTCCCAAGGTTCACACAAAACTCCATCGATTTCTTTCATAATAACAACTGGTTTTGAAACTTCGATTTCAAATCCTTCTCTTCGTAAGTTTTCAATTAAAATTGCAAGATGTAATTCCCCTCTTCCAGAAACTAAGAAACTCTCGGCATCAGCAGGTTCTACTTTCAAACTAACATCTCTTTGCATTTCTTTATAAAGGCGATCTTCAATTTGTCGTGCCGTTAAAAGTTTTCCTTCCTGTCCAACAAAAGGAGAAGAATTGGTTCCAAATGTCATTTGAAGAGTCGGTTCATCGATATGAAGAATCGGAAGAGCATTTTCTTTTCCAATTTCACATAAAGTCTCTCCAACCGAAATATCGGATAAACCTGCAACAGCAACGATGTCTCCTGCTTCTGCTTTTTCAATTTCTAAACGTTGCATTCCTAAAAATCCAAAAAGTTTTTGAACCCGGAATTGTTTTACTGTACCATCTAATCGCATACAACTAACCATTTCTCCAACATGAATTTCTCCATTATGAACTCGTCCAATTCCAATACGACCAACATAGTCATTATAATCTAATAAGGCTGGTTGAAATTGTAAAGGAAGAGCAGGATCTCCAGATGGAGCTGGAATTTCTGAAATAATTAAATCCAAAAGTTCTTCAAAGCCAGGAGTTTGTGTCGATAAATCATCACTTAAACTACAAGTTCCATTTAAAGCACTAGCATAAACAACTTTAAAATCCAACCATTCCTCATCAGCACCAAGTTCGATAAATAAATCTAAAACTTCATCAACAACTTGTTTGCATCTGGCACTTGGTTTATCTACTTTATTAATAACAACCAAAGGTTTAACATGAGCTTCCAATGCTTTTTTTAATACAAAACGGGTTTGAGGCATGGTTCCTTCATAAGCATCGACAACTAAAATAACTCCATCCACCATATTCATAATTCTCTCAACTTCTCCACCGAAGTCAGCATGTCCTGGAGTATCTAAAATATTAATACGATAATCTTTATAATCCAAAGCTGTCGTTTTTGCTAAAATCGTAATTCCACGTTCTTTTTCCAAAGCATTCGAATCCATCGTAACGTTGGATACATCTTCATTTTCTCGAAACATTCCACTGGTTTTTAAAATTTCATCAACAAGAGTTGTTTTACCATGGTCAACATGGGCAATAATAGCTACATTTCTTTTTTTCATATCTTTCAACTTCTTTCCAAACGAACATGATTATAACATAGATTCAAAAAAAAAGAAAGAGAAATTTTACGATATTTACAAAGTTTTTATCCATAATTTTATCAATCATGATTATAATGAATCCCACTTTAACGATTGATTCCTAAAAATAATCATTCCTGCAGCATTAATCTTCTTTTTCAAAAATTTTCTAAATCTAAATATATTCTATATTATTATCTTTACACCATTGAATAGCAAGTTCTTTATATTTTTCTTCTCTAAATTTATACCAATTATCAATAATGTCAAAATTAATACAAGTATCTTTAAATCTTCTAAATGCACCACTACCATTTATTGCTATACATAATTGATTGTAAAGTTTTTCATCTTCTATTGTTTCAATAAATTTCTCCATTATACTGTATTCATCGATAGAATATTTTGTAGGAAAACTTATATACTCATCATATACCTTTTCTTTTTCTTCTGCAGAAATATTCATATATTCATCAATATAAACAATTTCATAAGTCTCTGGATTTAAATAAGCATTTGCATCCATTCCATCGTGAACAAATTCTAAAGCTTCCATTATATCATCTAATTTTACTTTCATAACTCCTCCTTAAATTATTCTATTTTCTAGTTTATTTTTACTCTTGTCTCATCTCAATTGGTGTCCATCCATTATTTAACCATATTCTAGAATGATTATATATTTCTATTAAATAATTTAATATTTCCTGAGAATTTTTTTCTGTTATCTCTAACCCATGTTTTTGAAGCATTTCGATTGAAATACCGATATATTCATTACCTAATCGATACATATCAGAAATAGTTTTAATAATATCTTCAATAATATCTGATGGTATATTTTTCTTTTTCAAATATTTTTTAAATTTATTTTTAGCATCCGTTTCTTCATAATAATTATAATCAGAATATTGAAGCAATTCCTCTAATGAAATAGGTTTCTCTTTTATGTTTTCTTGTCTTGAAAGAATATCATCAAATACAGGTTCTAAATCTCGAAATTGTAGAATCTTATGAATAAAATATAGGTTATGATCGTTATGCGTGGTACCTATATTATCAGCTCTAGCACAGAATAACAATGCATTAAGTGGTACATCCAATACATTACCATTTCCATAATATAAACTATAGTAGTAATCTAAATGTTGATAGGAAACAACTCCGTATAATTCAACCATAGATCGAACTAAATTATATACTTTCGTATTTTCATCGACGATTTTTTGAATCTTTTTTAAATCAATCTCTTTAATAACATTATAAACATCATCCGTCATAGAAATATAAAATTTATTTTCTCTTCGAAATAGAAATACGACACCCGTTACATATAAGAAATGATAGACTTCCATACTGATATGATTATCTTGAATAGTCCCCTTATTTTTCATTAAATCTTTTAACAATTTAAACTCTTTATCGATAAATCTTTCTATTAAATTCGTTAATTTATCTTTATCCGTAAGAGCACTATAAATAATTTTAACAAGTTCTTTTTTAGGTTTATTACTTAGTCGATTAACAAACAACAAATTTCCTATATTCTTTAAATCAGAAATCGTTAAAGTCTCAAGAAGTCCTTTCAAATCTTTAATAATTGGAGTATTGGCAGCATTCACTAAATTAAATCTTTCTTCCGGCGCCATACTACCCAATAATCGATTAATAATTTCTTTTATTTCCGTTGGAATATAATAAGAATAAGAATTACCATCCTTATAAACAAAAACCAGAAGAGATTCTACATCATCATCATAAACGGACATCTCCCCAGAGTTCTCATGATTCCTTAATCTTTCAAAATACATTTTAGTAAAAGGATCATCTTTAGATATATTTAAACAAAATTCAAAATCATCCAAAATAAAATCTCTTAATTCATATATATCATCAAGACCAAATTCTTTCAGTTTTTCATTCAATAGCTTTTTATCCAAAGCTTTTAAAGAAGACAATAAATCCAATTTTCCCTTTTTTATTAAATACTTTTCATACTTCATATTCTACTCCTATTTTAATTCACTATTTTTTAACAATTACGATTGAATCTTTTATTTTTCATATCACATCCTTATTATCCAACTTATACAGAATATTCTAAGGACTATTTAAAATGAATTCTTTTAATCGATCAATTTGTCGATTTAACAAAATACATAATTGATGAATTCTTTTGTCACTCATTTTAGTAATATATTGATATTCATGCAATAAATCATCAAACCATTCTACTAAACCATCGAGTTTTGATAAATCAATTCTTTTTAAGTTTTTTACAACTTTTATGATTTCATCAAAAGGTTTAACTTCATAGAACATTCTTCCATTACCTGAAATATATAACTCTTCTTCATCATAATATTCAACATTTAAGCTTTGCCCATTATCAAATATAGGCGCAACATCAATCCACTCTAACGTATTAACATCTCTTATAATTCCAAAATTATTTAAATGTCTATCTTCGTTCATAATAAGAAAATCTAAAATATACATATTTTCTACTTTTTCACGAGCATTTTCTATATGATGGTCTTCTAATTTTTTAATATATTCTTCATAATCTTTTATACTATCATGTCGTTGCATATCATTTCGAATTTGATAACAAGGAACAAATTCTGTATCTTTTGTTATAAAACAAGGACATTTCGATACAACCATATCTTTGTATGGTTCGATTGTATATTCTACATGATGAAAACCTAGTCTCTTGCATATTTCACTAGCTAATGCTTCATTAAATGGTTGCAAAACTTCATTTTTGTAACCACCTTTTAATAAATATCTTGTACCATTTTCAATAATCCAAGCTTTTCTAAGCATTCCATCCGTAGTATTATTCGGAGTTTTCAAAGAAGTTTCTTTGGTTATTGATCCACTATTCATGGATAAAGATGCCTCCATAAATTCGGCATAATCAAAATCATGATCAAAAAAATTAATATCATCATACGAAATATTACTACCTTCTGGTTTTAGCCAATATTGATCCGATAAAGATAATCCAAAAGCTTTATCTAAAAGTTCATAAGGAGCTGTTATATTTAATCGATGTAATAATAAATCCAATTTATCACGCCATGAGGGAATTCCTCTTCCTTTAAACCATTCACTTAAATTTGTTCTAAAAAGAGTATCATGAATATCATTTTCTACATAAAAACTTTTTAAAATATAGGGAGCATACAAAATATTTTTAATCTCATATATTTGGTCAAAGAACTTTGAAGTTTCGTTATATTCAGCGATTAATACTTCTACATTTTTGTTCATAAGTATACATTTCATATAAACCACACATTCCTTTTCCATCATTTAAGACCCACATAGTCATAAAAAACAATCATTTTTTCGACCTCATGTGTAAACATTTATACGATTATTATACCATGTTTAAGAATATAAATAAACTTATTTGGCTAGTTTTCATATTTAAAAATTTCTACTTAAATAGAATCTTTCTTTTGCTTTGCTAAAGATTTCTTTAAAGATTTTACCTGTTTTAAAGGAAGATTTGTAGATTTTGCTACCAATTCAACTTCTGCTCCATTCTCTAAAAGTAACATAGCCGTCTCTAGAAGGGCATTCTTTCTTCCTTCTTTTAAACCAATTGTTCTACCTTCTTCAAGGCCAATCGTTTTACCTTCTTCAAGCCCCAAGTTTTTTCCTTTTTCTAACCCCTTTTCCAAGGCTTTTTCTTTTTCTATTTTGACTTCTCTTCGGAGTATCATCTCCCA